>NZ_JBAQPS010000181.1:0-3110 GCF_049305995.1 Sulfuricurvum sp. | reverse complement strand
CGAACGTCCGAGTTTGGTAAACGACACGACACCGACGATTAGTACGCTAATGATTAAGAAAAGCACCAACTGCGTGTGCGTTACCGCCCATTTGGAGAGGTTGAAATTTTTCACACTCGACCCCTCTCAAACAACTCATCCATAGTCTCAACACTACGCTCAATCGGAGTGATGTTCATCGACCCATCAATCTTTTGCGCTCCGACCGTCACGATACGCATCTTTACAGATAATCCGCTCACCCGAACCGTCGTTACTCCATAGCTTAGAATCGTGACGTTTACAAACACCACCCCATTTCCATTGGGTTTGACTACCCATACCCCCGCTTCACCTGCTGTTTTAACGATGGCACTCAGTGGCAAAGTGATTCCCGCTTCGCTAGGGCGTGAGAGTCGCAGTTGCAATGTTGAGCCCAGAGGGAATCGGCTTAATCCCTCTTGCTGTGCTACATAACGTGCACGATAAGTACGACTTGGCAATGCGGCTATCGGTGAGAGTTCACGCAAACGAAGAAGCACTGAACCCTCCTTGTTATCCCACGGTTGAGCCTCGGCTTTAAACTCAGTGACATAAGTCATGATCTCTTCGGGTAAATCCACTACCACTTCACGTTCACCCTCTTTGGCTATGGATAGGAGGGGTTGTCCTTCTGCTACCACTTGTCCGATTTCCATAGTGATAGCTGTAATAACGCCATCATACGGTGCCCTAAGAATCGTATAGCTGTCCTTATTTTTTGCCAGTTCCAACGCGCTTCGTGCTTGCTCCATACCCGCTGTTGCAGCATCGGCACGGCTTTTTTGACGCTCATAATCTGCTAGACCCATCGAACCATCCAGTGAGAGGCGTTGAAATCTTTGAGCGTCCGATAGGGATTGTTTGGCATTCACACTCGCCGACTTAAACTGCTCCTCGGCAGCGCTGAGAGCTAATTGATAATCACCGTTATCCAGCATTGCCAAAGGCTGACCTTTTGTGACGCAATCTCCGACATTGACAAGACGTTTGAGGATTTTCCCCCCTGCACGAAAAGCTATATCGGTTTCGACCCGCGCACGAATCGACCCACTCAACCATCTCTCTTCCACGCCATCGCTCTTGGCGATTGTCGTCACATAAACCGCTGTAGAATCGGGAATCTTCACCGTTTCTTCCTTGCATCCTGTTATCAGTATCACAGAGACTAAGAGGGCAATAGGTTGAAAATATTTGATTTTTGATAGGTTCATGGGTGTACCTTTGGTTGTTCTTTAGATGAGAGTTGAGATGCATTCCATCCACCGCCCAATGCTTTATAGAGCTGCACATCGGCTAAAAGACGTTGCGTCTCATGGTCTGTTACCTCTATGGTGCTGAGTAATACCAAACGTTCAACATCGAGGAGGGAAAGTTTATCGATTTGACCTTCGCGGTATAACGATTGCGCTTGTTGAAGTGCTTGATGATGATTAGAACTGAGTGCTTTGAGCGATGCACCGCGCTTCATCTCGTTTGAGTGTAGGCTTAGCGTATCTTCCACCTCTTTTACCGCGACAAGAACCCCCTTTTGCCATGAGAGTAACGCTTCGTGTTCACGCTCACTTTGGACATCAATGGATGCTTGAATCCGTCCCGCGTTAAAAATCGGCATAGCAAACGCCATGGCAACATTCGAAAACGCCACCGTTGCCAAATCTATTCCGTTAATTCGAAAATCCTCAAACCCGAACAGTGCATTCACAAAGAGCTTCGGCCACGTTTGAGATTCTGCTTCTTTAGAGCGCAACGACTCTGCACGATACTGTGCTTCCGCCGCCATCAAATCAGGACGGCGTCGAAGCAAATCGATAGGTTGAGCTGTACCGATACACGGAGATTTGGACCAAACATATTCAGGATTATCATCTACCACTGAAACAAAGGGGTTCGCACCCAGTAAAAGGGAAATATGGGTTTGCGATACGTCAACCAGCGTTTGCAACGACGGTATCTGTCCATCCAATGCATTGGCTTGCGCTTCAGCCATATTGAGGTCATATCGGCTCGATTGCCCCTCCTTGAGGCGTCGAGAAATCAGCTTAACGTATTCATGTCGCGTTTGCGCCAACTCTTTGAGAATAGCCAGACGTTGTTGTGCACCACGCAAGATAAAGTACTGACGTGCTATTTCACTCGCAATGAGTAGCCGTACCCCCTCTGCACCAACTTCAGCCCTGATAGCATCCGATTGTGCGGCATTAACACTAGCACGCACACCTCCGCTTATATCTAGCTCCCACGCCAAACCAACACCCGCACTATACGCTCTCACATCCGGCATCCCCTGCTTATACGGTGAGGGGAGTCCGCTATGGGTTGTTGAAGCCGATGTTTGTAAATCTACTGTCGGCAAAAGACGCGAGGCATGGGCATCCGCTCCTGCACGTGCAGCCTTTATACGGCTCATTGCAATCCCTACATCATGATTGGAGATGAGAGCTTTTTCGCTGAGAGTGCTCAATCTAGGATCGTTAAACGTCCCCCACCACTCCCTATCCTCTGTGAGAGAACTAGCTGCATGGTGAAAAGTTGCTGAGAGGTTGGAATCGAGTTTAGGAGGAGAAGTTTCAGGCGTCGCGCACCCAGATAGTAAAAGTATCGAAGCGATAGAGAGCCAAATCGTGTGATGTCGTAAAAATGTTTTTTGCATAAAATTCCCCTAACAAACATAGGGAAATTCTACTCTCACCTTAGAGGATTGTCATTCGCATTTGTTCATCTTTTTCAACCGACTCAGATGTTGCGGTGTGATTCCCAAATACGAAGCGATATGGTATTGCGGTACTTTATCGAGCAGATACGGGGTTGTTTCTAAAAACTGCGCAAATCGTGATTCTGCATTCATCACCAACTGAGAAAAAAACTTTTGATGCACCAGCGAATACGCCAAATCACTCGAACGTCTCATAAACTCCGACCATTTGAGATGATGAGCACACAAATAATCTTTCTCCTCTTTTTTCATGATATGAAAGGAACAATCGGTGATGGCTTCAAAATGAAGCTTTGAGGGAGTTTGACATAAATAGCTATCATAATCGAACGCAACCAGATTGGTCAAATGGGAGTTTTCATCGTTAAAATAGATA
>NZ_JBAQPS010000180.1:0-2161 GCF_049305995.1 Sulfuricurvum sp. | reverse complement strand
CAATGTACGCGATAAAGTCTTTCAGCTATTTCTTTGATAGCAGCAAAAGAATAAGAAATTTCGACAGTACCTACGAATTCTTTATGATAAAAAATCGGAAATACATGTCGAAATCCATTAAATATACGTCCTTCTTCGAAGCCTGAAACAGGTTTATGTGTTACATTAACTAGATCAATGGTAGCTCGTACACCTTTAAGGGAATCACCAAATTTTTTTGGACGGTGAAAACGTAAAAAGCTAACGGAATTAGGTAGGTGAAAGTGGAGTTGACGGATATTATTTGTTTTAAGATTTTGATAGGTAGCTTCAAGTTGTGTATAGAGTTGATCTCTGTATTGATGTCTTTCTTTAAGATTAGCATGTTTTGCTTTATACATTAGAAAAGCAATTTGAGGAGAATTGATAGAGTTTTTATAGGTCATATGGGTGATAGTGTCGTATTTAACCCTTAATGCGTCTATTCCGGTAGAATAAACTTGAAATTCTTTATTGAGATGCAGTTGTTTAAGAGTATGGCTCCAATAATAGGTAATAAGCCCCATAGCTATTATTTGGATTAACCATAATATTAATCCAGCAAAGACATATTTACGTATTACTGGCTTATCGATTTTGATCATAATGTATTCCAAATATAAATAATATTGCTAGATAAGAATACTATAAAATTAAAAAAAGCTTGCTTTTGTTAGATAAAGTAATAAACTCTACATGCTATAAAAGGATTAAGATAGCTTCATTTAAATGATTTTTCTAAAAACCAAATTTTTCAAACTTCGCTCTTCCTCGATTTCGGGGAAGCTCTCTAAATTCTCCAATCTCTCGACATACTCAAATTCAGGTGCATTTTCACGAAATAGGGCTTTGATAAATTCGCACTCCAGTTCGGGAGCGTTGAGCGCTGAGAGGACGATGCACTCCTGCGCTGTGAACTCATGGAGTCGACGGATAATCTTCTCATAATCAGATGTTGCGGCGAATGAGCCTTTTTGAAAGCTGGGGGGATCGATGATGATGAGATCATAAGGACCGCTTTTACGGATGCGGCTCCATGATTTGAGGATGTTGTAGGGCATGAACTCCACATTTTTCGTATTGAGTCCATTAAGACGGTGATTTTCTCTCCCCATCGTGAGGACATTTTTGTTCATATCGACATTGACAACGCTATGCGCTCCTGCATCCATAGCGACAACGGAAAACGAGCAGGTGTAGGAGAAGAGGTTTAGGACGTTTTTACCCTTTGCATGGTTACGGATAAATTCCCGACCGCGTTTCATATCGGGGAAGAAACCGATGTTTTGTGCACTCTGAAAATTGACATGATATTTGAGGGTGTTCTCTATGGCATAAGTTTCTTGAGCTAACTCTCCCGCGATAACGGTTGAGGGGGATGTGGGGAGATATCGCTGCTGTAATACTAATGCGTCCCATTTTCCCTCAGAGGTATAGAAATCGTGTAACATAGAGATAATCGCCTCTTCCTCTTTGTTCGCTTCAAACAGCACAGCGAAGAGTACTTTATTCACACTGTCGATGGTGAGAAATCGATAAGCACCATAGGTATTTCCGCGTCCGTGAAAGAGGCGTGTGTATTCTTCGGTCACGGTAGTGGAATTTGTTTGTAAAAGGTGCTGTAAATCGTCAACGGTCATTCTGTCGGCTCTTTTTTAATCGTATACAACTTACGAATTTTCGCATCGAGTGGTGCAAGGGCTTTGTAAAGTGCCGGAACAACGAGGAGACTGGTCAGTGTCGATAGGAGCAATCCGCAGATGACGGCAACCCCCATCGGTCCTTTGACCCCTGAGCCTTCCCCGACCGAGAGGGCGAGGGGGAGCATTCCGAAACACATCGCCGTAGTGGTCATCAAAATCGGGCGTAGACGAGAAAGTCCCGCTTCGACGATGGCTTCATCGAGCGGTTTCCCCGCGTCTTGGAGGCGGTTTGCGGCATCGACGACGAGGGTAGAGTTTTTTCCGACCAGTCCCAGCAGAAGCATCAGCCCCATCATACTAAAGAGCGACATATTCATCCCTGCCGCCCATAGACCGATAAATGCCCCCGTAAAGCTCAGCGGCAACGCACTCATGATGATGAGCGGTTGCAGAGGCGATTCGTACAATGCGGCGAGGATGAGATAGATCATTACCAGTGC
>NZ_JBAQPS010000179.1:0-2362 GCF_049305995.1 Sulfuricurvum sp. | reverse complement strand
TTAGATCATTAAAAGTCATAAAGGGGATCCTTTGGTGGTTAGGCCCAACCAAAGTCGCAACTGTGGACGGTTTTAGGCAAGGGGAAAAATAGGTGAAAAGTGCAGTTTACGCAAGTTACTCATGTGCGCCAACCGTAGGCGCAGATAATTGGTGACATTCTACCATAGTTATGACACAACTCTATTCCGTCCGTTTGATTTTGCCTCATAAAGGAGTTCATCCGCACGATTCAACAGATGCTCTGCGTCTTCTTCCTCTTCGAGAGCGGCAACACCAAAAGAGCAGGTGACATTTCCAACACTCTCAAAAATTTCCTCATCGATCACTTTTCGTAAAAGTTTGGCTACCTTTGTTGCTTCGTCAAGCTCGCAATCAGGCAACAAGAGGACAAATTCTTCCCCACCCCAACGAGCGACAATATCACTTTTACGGATTCGATGTGATACCAGTGCAACAATCTGTTGCAAAACCCTATCTCCGATCAAATGTCCGTACTGATCATTGACATTTTTAAAATAATCGACATCAAAAAAGATAACACTAAGTGGTTTTTCTCCTCGATGTGCAGCATTTATTGCATGTTGATACACTCTTGTAAAATGGAGCCTATTCGGTATTCCCGTCAACGCATCGGTCATAGTTTGTACTTGCATAGTCGAAATATCGTTGAAAATAACAACATAGCGAATTTCATTATTAACTTTTAATACCGATATGCGCACTTCAAAAATTGTAGTAATGTCATTAATGGTTATTTTAGCTTTGTGCATTTTTAGGGGATTATCCCGTATATACTCCGTCCATCGTTGATCATTGCGCATTGGCATCAGATACTCATCCGTATCACCTTCTTCAAAATATTCACATACACAAGCATGTTCTTTTTTAAATGCTTCAATAGTTTTATAGTGTAAATATTCTAAAAATGAGTCATTCGCCGCAATCAAATGTTCTCCATTTGTCACGATGACCGGTGATGGAACTGAATCCAGAATCATCTGGGCATAGCGTTCTTGAAAACTCATTTTTTGAGTTACATACGTATAAATACGATCAACAATCAATGCTATAAGAAGGATTAGAACACCGGCAATCAATATTGATGAAATAATCATGTGACGTACATGTGCTTTGAAATCACTCGCAGATCGAATAAACATAATTGCACCAATTGGTTTATTACGATAATTATTTACTTCCAATACATTTACCTGATAGGTTTGTGCAGCATACGTCAAAACGGCATTTTCAAGTTTATTATGTCCCGTGATATACTGCTGAATCAGAGAACGAAATTTTATCGGTATATCAACGCCGATATGATTTCCAATCGCTATCGATTGATCAACACGCCCAAACATCCCTAAAGCATTTTGATTAACAAAGAAAAAAGACTCAAATCCGGCAAAACGACGAATTTTATCGGTAAAATAAGGAGCAGAAATACCAAATTCAACCGATCCGATATAGAAACCTTTATCAAAAATAGGGACAAGAATACGAAACGCTAATCCTTGCCGTCCCTCTTCAAATCCTGAAATCTTTTGAGCACTTTTATGCGCATAAGCCACCATAGAACGCTGATCGGCAATTTGATCACCATACACCTCAGGCTGATGCACTCTTAGCAACGATGTTCCATCCGCATTATGAAACTGCATGACAACAAGCCATCGGTTCTCTCGCTGCATTACTTCCCATCTAGGACGGATAAATTCGTAAAGTTTATCATGATCTTTGGCTTTAAATGCTTCAATAATTCCGGGAGAACGGAGATTTGCCTCAGCTCTGGAAGAGTAAAAACGTATCGTATCCTGAATGGTTTCATGATAGGTACGATGCACATGAGCATACGCTTCATGAATCCGTCTTTGATCTTCTTGTTTTTCATGATAAAGATTATAGAAAGTTATGATAGCGGATACGATGACTATCACTAAACTCAAAATGAGTATTATTTTATATTTTATATTTTTCATGGATGAACGCTGACTTTCAAAATATTTGTTAATCTGTTGACGGCGAATACATTCATTCCGCTTATGAACTGCGATATTAGCAACGTCAAATAAACCCTTAAAGTAACAATTACCATGACTAAAATCAAAGAAATTTGGCATTCTAAAATTGACATAAAGTACAAAACCCATACTTTATTCTTCTCTTTTAAGGATATCTCTTTATTCCTTTCAAACATCTTACCCTTTTACATCAACCTATCATATGATCTTAGAGGATAAATATTTTTTCATCATTTAGTTTGTAAAATATACTTTTTTACCCTTTTCGAAGTTATAATATCACAATAATTCACAATAAGGTTGCAATAAAAATTTATGCATTATTTCAAAGGAACAGAAC
>NZ_JBAQPS010000178.1:0-1790 GCF_049305995.1 Sulfuricurvum sp. | reverse complement strand
CTTCCAAACAAGAAAATGGGTCAGGTTAAATTAAAATGAGCAAAGATTGGGATGGATACCGTGTCAAGCACGGTATGACGGAGAAAAAACAAGGCTGAATCAAAATGAGCAAACGATTCGATGAGTGGAACGAAACAAAAAAAGCGGTACATATTAAAACAGAATCCGCCCATTTCCGAGAACGTGAAATTTATGTTTCGACGATGGGAAGTAATATAGGTTATGAGCAAGACGGAAAAGGGGAGGGTTTCGTTCGACCGATTTTGGTACTGCGCAAATTTAGCAAACAAAGTTTTATCGGTATCCCTCTGACCAGTTCAATCAAAGAGGATATGTTTCATTATGGGTTCTCATTTATCAAAGGAAAAGCAAGCTATGCGATTTTGTCACAAGTGAGACTGTTCGATGCCAAACGGTTGGAACGAAAGATCGGTACGATTAGCGAAGAAGATTTTGAGAAACTGAAAAATAAACTGAGAGAGTTGATGAAGCTGTGAGTTGTTCCCCTTGGGTTGCCCCAAGAGTAGTCCCGAAGGAAATTTGTATGATAATTATAGCACAATTTAATTAGATTGCGATTTTAGAGTAGGGAAAATTAATGATATGCCGATCAACTGTTCGGAAATTCCGAACAGTTCAAATTGAGAGTGAACTTGATGAAAGTTCAGTTATCCGGAATTTCCGGACAACTGCCAGTGATGGCAAAAACTATGATGTATATAGGGGTCATGTATTCAATCTTCATTTTTTAAAAACGATGACATAGCCAAGGGGTAAAACCCCTTGGCTATGTCAGGATCACCTGAGCATAGGTGCAAAAATACACATAAGCAATAGTGCTAGTATCAGCTTATCCATAAAGAACCCCCTGAATATCTCCCCTCATTGCGTACTTCACGTCATCTTTAGCCTAATATCGCTAAAATTTCAGGATAAGAATGAGGAGCGAAAATGGATTTAACTGCAGTTCGAGAAGAGCGCCAGAAATGGATGACATGGAAAAACATCGCTCCGTTGCGTGAAGCGCTAAATCAGCTCCCTCAAATCGAAGCTCAGGTTGAACTGGGAAATACCGTTGCCCTCACATCGAATGAGGTGGTGGATATAAATGAACTCGAACGTATTGCTCGCCTTATGATGCCGTGGCGTAAAGGACCGTTTGATTTGTTCGGTCTTTTTATCGATACCGAATGGTGCAGTGATCTGAAATACAACTTTCTCCGACCCCATTTCAATCTTCATGGCAAAAAAGTGGCTGACATCGGGTGTAATAACGGCTATTATATGTTCCGTTTTCTCGAAGACACTCCGGCAAAAGTGGTCGGATTTGACCCCTCGGCGCTCTTTAAATCGCAGTTTGATCTCATCAATCATTTTGTCAAAAGCGACATCGTCTATGAACTGCTTGGGGTGGAGCATTTGCCCTTTTACGAAGAGAAATTTGATGTGATCTTTTGTCTGGGGGTACTCTACCATCGAAGCGATCCGGTCGCGATGATCAAAGCATTGGGACAAGGTTTGGCGGAGGGGGGCGAGATTTATCTCGATACCTTTATCATCGACGGAGATGAACCCGTCGCTCTTTGTCCGAGCGGAAGCTACTCAAAAATCACCAACGTCTATTTCGTTCCGACCCTTAAAGCACTCAAAAATTGGTGTACCCGTGCCGGATTTAACTCCTTTGAGGTGTTGGGAACGGTGGTAACGACATCTGATGAACAACGCAAAACCGACTGGATAGAATCGCAAAGCCTTGAAGATTTTCTCGATCCTGCCGATAGTACCAAAAC
>NZ_JBAQPS010000177.1:0-5213 GCF_049305995.1 Sulfuricurvum sp. | reverse complement strand
TGAGAAGATATGACTTTGCTGTCATTTTCGTCTATGTAATACTGATCAATCAAATGTGTCATTTGATACAAGTATGAATTTGGCTTTTTTATTGGGCGTGAAGCGTTTTGGTCGGATGCAAATAGTGAAGTTGAAAAAAGCAGTAGTAGTCCGACAATGTATTTCATAATCACGCCTCCAACTTTATTTTTGATCACCGTATTTTTAGCGGCAAGCTTGGCTTTTGCCAACTCCTCTTTGAGGTTCTCGACACTTTTAAACTCTCCGGCTTCGATGGCATCGAGGAGGACTGATTCTTCGGCTGTGTATTTTTGCATGAGCTGTCTTTTAAGTATGTGATTGTGAACAATAGAATACATTTTTATTTGTTAAAACAATATCATCATTGTAAGTATATGTCAATAATCAGATTGAATCCGTTCGCCCTGAGCCTGTCGAAGGGTGCACTGTTCATAGTTCGACAAGCTCACCACGAACGGTGTATGAAGATAATCGAAGTTCAAAACATTTTCGTTCTCTATCTTCTCGCACAAAAATTGCATTGATGTTTTTATAAAATAACTAAGGAGTCAATTATGGCTGTATTAATAACTGATTTATGTATCAACTGTGATGCTTGTATCGACGAATGTCCGGTAGCGGCAATCGCAAGTGAGGGTGATTCTCCTCGTGAGGATTGGGAATATACGTATGTTAAACCTGAAAAATGTATCGAGTGTGTCGGTCATGCATCGACTCCTGCGTGTGCAGCGGCTTGCCCTACTGAAGGATGTATCGTTTGGGATATGCCATACACTGCTGATTATAATGATTACTATGTAAACAGCTCTGAGTATGCAATCAGTACGAGTAAAAAACGTGGTCTCCTCTCACCGGAAGTTTCTCCGCAAACATTCCGTGATGATATCTCTATTGCAGCTCGCGAAGCGCGTGAAGCGGTAGCGGTTTAAAGGATAAGTTATGCTAATCGCGTTTGCTTCATCTGATGGTGTAACGGTTAATCAGCATTTCGGGTGGTCGAAAAGTTTTGAACTCTATCGAATCACGGATCAAAGTGCCGAATATGTCAAAACGCTGGACAGTTCACAAGATGCGATCGAAGACGAACACGAAAAGCTAGCTTATAAAATCAGTACGGTCAAAGAGGCAGACATCATGTACTGCGCTCAGATCGGGCCTACTGCTTCTAAAATGGTATTAGCATCCAAAATATATCCGATGCGCTCAGGAGAGAACGATCGAATCGATGAGACGATTGTAAAGCTCCAAGAGTTGTTATTAGGCAATCCGCCGCCGTGGCTACAACGGATAGTCCACACCACTAAAGATAAGGAACTACTCTAATGTCTGTAATTATCGATGATACCTGCATCACATGTGATGCCTGTTTACAACAATGTCCGGTCAATGCGATCATGGATGATACCTCTAGTCCTATGGGTAACAAACGTTATTACGTGGCTCCTGAGAAGTGTATCGAGTGTGTCGGTGTGTATGATGATCCTCAATGTGCGGCGATTTGCCCGAGTATCGGATGTATTACGTGGGATATGCCATTTACCAAAGAATTCGATGCACATTTCCTAAACGGTGAGATGTACAAACTTGTGGAGAAAAACGGTGTCCCTAAATCTCCGGCATTCAGAGAGAAAAAATACCGTAAAGATATCCCGATCGAGATGCGCGGTGTAGGTCATATCGTCCAAGAGGGACCGGAAGAACTCGAAGAAGTCGGATAATATGACACCGATAGAGAAAGTTGCACGAGATCTCGATACGTTTGCGAGAGATTGTGCGGTCACGGTTGCTCTGAAAATCACCGATGATTCGTGTAAGATGGACGAGGAACAGCGAGCCGTTTTTATGGCACTCTACGATGCTCTTCCTTCTCATAAAAGTGCTATTTTTGATGATGATGTGTATGTCTTGATCAGCGAGGCACGACGTGCTCCGAATGCTTCGTTATACGCTCGTATAAAAAAAGAGCGGGAAATGGCCATGAGCATTATCACCCAAGAAAAGATGAAAACCTTTAAAGCCTCCGTGAGAGGTTCACTACTAATCGCAGAGTTTACTTTGATCAAAAATTAAAATCCATCGTAAGGTAATTTGGCTTCTTTCCATCCAAACATGAAGCCATTTTCAAGATTATACGCTTTGATTCCCTCTTTAGTGAGAAGATTAGCTGCTGCTTTAGAACGTGGACCACTTCGGCATACTAAAATAACTGCATTGACATTGCGTAGTTTCATGGCTTTCATAACATCATTGATAAAATTTTTGTTAAAAACTTCTTTAGCATCATAGAGCTTTTGTGAATCAATATGCCCTTTTACTTTATCTGTTTTGAGTTCAAATTCAGCACTTTTAACCCGTTCCTCAAGTGATTTTGGGATATAAGTCCACTCGTATGCAGGTATATTAATAAATCCCTCACCGTGTCCGGTATAGAGATATTCGAGTGTAGTGCGGACGTCAATAATGATGGCTTCTCCTTGTTTTTGCATCTGGTGTGCTTCAGAAGCAGTGAGATCCGCTTCATAAATATCATCAGCATTTAATGTCAAGCAGGTTAGTAGTATAAACAATAACTTATTCATTTTGTATCCTCTAAAAATAATAAATGTGATTGTATCTTAAGAATATTACACACAGATGAAAAAAAAGAGTAATATTAGAAAAACAAAAGTGGTACAATAATGCTTAAAAATATTCATATTGTGTACGTAACCGATTGGATAATTGCCGATAACCATTTGTCGGATCAGGATCCATTTTTAAAAGTATTGAAAGAATTTAATGCGGATATCTTTACTCGGAATGATTATCCTGAATCGTATACGGAAATTGATTTACTGATTTTACATCCCATGCAGATGACTTTGGATATATTCAAAATTGTTAGTAAAAGTAAATTATCTAACCCTGCCATAAAAACTGTTGTTATTTCAAGTGCACATGGAAGCACCCTTTTTTTACGGGCGATTGATGTCGGTGTCGATAAATATCTCCTTAAACCGCTTTTACCTAGTGCTGTTCAAAAAGTGGTAGAGCGACTGATTCTTCAGTCGTTAGAAGCAAAGCAAGCTCAGAAAGCATATAAACAAATTAATTTGATGTTTGGATCAATTTCTAAAACAGCACTAGTAATACGAATTCGACAAAATGGGATGATTTCTGAAGTAAATTCCTTGTTAAGCGTATTAATTGGACTGGAACAATCACAGATGGTAGGACATTATTGGCTCCGTTTTGTTGAGCCTCGATTTTGGATATATTTAAGAACTTTGGTACGTGCACGGTTACAGGCAGGAGAAATTTATCGGGGAATTATTGAGATTATTGGAAGAGATAAACAAACGATTACGGTAGATTCGACAATCTATGCGGTTTTAGATAGTTATAATCGTATTGAAGAGATTGTTTTTATTGGGCATGACGTAAGTGAAATGAATCGAGCTATTTTACAGAGTATGAAACAACTCATTGATTACGATACTTCTTTGGCGGTTTTATTTGATCACAGTTATGAAGTGATCATGGCTAATCGAAAATTTTTAGATGCAAACGGTTATGAAAACTTTGATGCTTTATTACAAAGTTGCGATTTATGGTCATGGATGCTTGAAACTCAGCAAGGATTAAAACCTATTTTGAGAGAACAGTGTTCGCATAAAGAGGGATTGGAATTTATTATCAAAGAGGTAAAAAAAGGGCATATACATGGTCGTATTATTGCTATGGATTTGCATAATGTTAAAACATATTATACAGTTCATATGAGTTCAATGACAAATCCTCTCATTCAAAATGAACAATATCATATTCTATATTTTGTGGATGTAACGAATATTGAGAGGTATAAAGAAGAAAAAATAAGTGATGCTAAACTGATTAGTGTAGGTCGATTAGCAGCGGCAATTACGCATGAGATCAATACACCTATCACTTATATTAAAGGAAATTTAGAACTTTTGAAAATGGAATGTGAAGATAAAATTCATCAAGCAGATACTATATTTAAACCTATCGATGATGGGATTGCACGAATTGAATCAATTGTGGGGTCTATGTATGAGTTTGCTGGAACAGGTAAAGAAGAGATGCAGCCGTGTAATGTCCATATGACATTAATTTATGCACTCCGAATTATCTTCAACCGTGCAAAGCATATAGTACCGATTCGGATTAATGGAGAGATATTTAATTTATCAACACAATATGATACTAACAGTTGTATAACGATGGGTATTTCGACGCGCTTAGAGCAGGTTTGGATAATTATTATCAACAATGCACTGGATGAATTTGAAAAAGTGAATATAAGTTACGAAAACAGACACATTAATATAACAATAATATGTAATAATGATGATATTATGGTAAGATTATCAGATAATGCCGGCGGGATACCGCAATCCATATTGGAAGGTATTTTTGATTTTGCGGTTAGTGGTGAAAAAAAGAAAAGTATGGGTATTGGGCTGAATGTGGCAAAAGCTATTATTGACAAGCATGGAGGAGATATCTGTGTTGCCAATGAAAACAACGGTGCAGTATTTGAAGTCAGTTTAAAAAAATACAAGGAGGCGAAATAATGTTTTTCGGTGCTGAAGCTAAAAAATATAAAGAGATTGCAGATTTGTTAAGAGTTGAACGGGATATGCTTACTGCTGAACTAGCACTCTACAAAGAGATAGCCGCATTAAGTAATAAAGAAGCTATTATTGTTTTAGATAAAAATAATGAGCCTCTATTTTATAATACTTTAGCAACCAATATATCGAATAAAGAGGCTGTTGTTCATGAGTTGGCTAAAGAAAAAAATGAGATTATTGTGGGAGAATGTGAAGCATCGGTAATTAGCAAAAATTTAAGTAACGGATTAAAAGGATTTATTCTGATTAAATCATCCGTTGTGGGAAGTGAACAGGGAGGATTACTGGAAATGCATCAAAAGAGCATCCGTGGTGCTTTAGATGCAACTCAGCATGTTTTTATCGATATCCTAGATAAACTCAAAGAGATGGTTGATCAGTCGAATGACACGGCTAGAGGATCAGATGAAGGGCTTAAAATCGCTAAACATGTTGATGAGGGTATGAATCAGCTTGCTGAATTAATGGAAGGGACACTTTCCACAACGGCAAGTCTTGTTAATCGATCACATGAAGTTTCCAATGTTGTATCATTGATTAAAGATATCGCTGATC
>NZ_JBAQPS010000176.1:0-19643 GCF_049305995.1 Sulfuricurvum sp. | reverse complement strand
TGGATGGATAGTTTGGGAGTGGATTCGTTCGTCGGAACATCGGGACGGGTTTTCCCCACCGAGATGAAAGCGGCACCGCTGTTGCGCCGTTGGCTCTCTTCGTTGAAAAAACGGGGGGTTCGTGTCCATTGTCGCCATTACTGGAAAGGGTTTGATCCTGATGGCTCTTTAGTATTTGAGTGCGCGGAGGGTGAAATAACCGTAAAAGCCGATGCGACGATTTTGGCTTTGGGTGGCGGAAGCTGGGCAAGTCTGGGTTCGGATGGAGCTTGGGTGAGTATTTTGGAGGACAATGGTGTACAGGTCAATCCTCTGCTACCGTCCAACTGCGGATTTAAAGCGACATGGTCTCCGTTTTTGCAACCCCATTTAGGGAAACCGTTAAAAAATATATCGGGTTGGGTGGGAAATCAGAAAGATCATATCAGCTCCTCTGAAGCCGTTTTAACCACCTACGGGATCGAGGGGGGATTGGTCTATGCTCTGTCGCGTCCACTACGAGAAGAGATCATGGCGCAAGGCTCGGCAACACTTTATTTAGACCTATTGCCCCATATCACCAAAGAGCAGTTAATAATCCGTCTCACCTCATCCGCTAAACACTCACGCGATAACACGTGGCGTAAAGCGGGGTTGGATGGGGTCAAAGGGGCACTTATCCGTGAGCTATTACCCAAGAGTCAATGGAATGATCCCCTCAGTGTTGCGGCATGGGTTAAACAATGTCCCATCACCCTCACCGGAATGCAACCCATCGATGAAGCGATTAGTACCGCAGGAGGGGTGATGCGTGAATCCATGAATGAAAATTTGATGCTTCACACCCTGCCGAATGTCTTTTGCGCAGGGGAAATGCTCGATTGGGATGCACCGACTGGGGGGTATCTATTAACCGCCTCGTTTGCAAGCGGAGTATTTGCGGCAAAAGGGGTTTTATGCACACATTAGAACAATTACGCTCAGGTAAACTCAAAGGGATCAAACGGCTAACGCTCAGTGAAAGCCTTACCTCGTTTCCCGAAGAGATCTTTGATCTCGCCGATTCTTTAGAGATTTTGGATTTGAGCAATAATTTTCTCTCCTCGCTCCCCGAAGATATAAGCAGACTGACAAATCTAAAGATCGCTTTCTTCTCCAACAACCGATTTACATCCGTCCCCTCGTTCAAAGGGTGTGAACACCTTTATATGGTAGGATTTAAAAGCAATCAGATCGAAATGTTTGAGGAAGAGGTTCTCCCCGACACCATCAGCTGGCTTATCCTGACCGATAACAGACTCACTACACTTCCAAAGTCTATCGGAAGACTCCGAAAACTGCAAAAATGCGCTCTGGCAGGAAACCGTCTCGAAACACTCCCTGATGAGATGGCAATGTGCCGAAATCTCGAACTCCTCCGCCTCTCCGCAAATAATCTCGAAGCAATCCCCGCATGGTTGTGGACGTTGCCGAAACTCTCTTGGCTTGCTTTTTCGGGAAATCCGTGCAGTCCCAAAGCACAATTTGAACTTCAAGAGATCGCGTATGAATCGTTAGAGGTGCGGGAGAAATTGGGTTCAGGAGCTTCGGGAGATATTTACAAAGCCTACTCAAAAGAGCACGAACAGCCCGTTGCTCTAAAAGTGTTCAAAGGTGCCATCACGAGCGACGGATACGCACACGATGAGATGAACGCCACCATGAGCACAGGCGAGCATCCGAACCTCATCAAAGTCCTCTCAAAATTAGCGGGGGATGAGCGTCTGGGGTTGGTGCTAGAATACATCCCCGATGTTTATCGTAATCTTGGGCTTCCTCCCGATTTTGAAACCTGTACACGCGATACGTTTGCCGAAGAGACCACCTTTACCCCTGAGAGCATCCTCGAAGTGGCTCGCGCAATCGCCTCTGCCGCCGCACACCTGCACGCACGAGGACTCATGCACGGCGACCTCTACGCCCACAATATCCTCATCAACGACGATGACCACTGCTATCTGGGAGATTTCGGCGCGGCAAGTTTTTATGAACCCCACCGCAAAGAGTTCGAGAGGATCGAAGTGCGGGCGTTCGGATGTCTGTTAGAAGATATGCTCTCGCTCTGCCCGATCAAAGAGGGAAATATCTATACTATATTAGAAGAACTAAGAGAAAAATGTATGAACGAAGCGGTGGAGAAAAGACCGCTATTTAGTGAGATAGGGTTGTAATAAATACCACCTCAAATTCGAGATAATTCAACGGATACGTCTCCATCAGTTTTTTAGTCTGTGAAAAATCAAGAACTCTTCGTCCTCCGCTTACACCACTGCGCTTGATATAGCGAAACATCTCCCGTACTGAATCAAACTCTAACGTAGTGTGAAGCACTTCAAAACGGGCATCCAAATGTTTCTCGGCGATAGTCATCACTTCATCAGAACTTCTGAGTAACGGAGTTACCCCCGCGCACTCGTGCAAAGTTTTAAACGTCCCTGCGGTGAAGATCGCCAATGACATCGGGGTGTTGAGCGAAGTGAGAGACTCTATAACGCGATCCAAATCCTCCGCCCACTGCAACGCCGAAGCGGAGTAAATACGGTCAAAGTGCTCGTCTTTCAATCTTTTAAATAGCTCTGGATCGTTGAAATCCCCCAAGATCAACTCGACATTTGCCAATAAAGGGTGATGTTCTAGCATAGAAGCGGAGAAATCGACACCGACGAAACGCTCAATTTCCCAATCGATCAACGAGAAGAGGGTTCCATTTCCACATCCCAAATCCAAAATACGGCGTGGATGAAGCTCTGTGGAGGCGATTAGTTTATCGGCGACGAGACGCTGGATGACATTACGACTACCGTACTCCGCCGCGTAGCGGGAAAACTCATGACACGCACTGCTCATCGGCGGTTAATGACCAATGCGATGATAAAGATAACCAAGAGGCACAAAACGATCGCCGCACCGCTCGGCAATGAAAAGAGATACGATGCACTCAGCCCGATCACGACCGAAACCAATGCAATCGCCATTGAGAGAAGAGTTGTCGGATAAAACCCCATCCCGAATCGGATCGCGGCGACGGGAGGGATTACCATCAATGCCCCGATCAAGAGGGTTCCGACCACCCGAATCGAGAGGGCGATAATGACGGCGATAACACTCACGAGCATGAAATTGAGGAGGGTAACACGAATCCCCCCCGCACGGGCGACATCTTCATCGAACGCGATAAAATAAAGCTCTTTGAAAAAGGCGATCAAGAGTCCCATTGCCAGTGAGCCGAAAATCCCCATCACCCACAAATCCTCCGTACTGACCGAGAGGATCGAGCCGAAAAGATAGCTAAAGAGCGAGGCGTTAAACGATCCCGCCAGCGAGACGATCACGATCGCAAGAGCGAGGGAGCCTGAGAGGAAAATAGCGAGCACCGAATCGGAATACATCCCGTGAACACTGCGCAAATACTCGATCAGCCATGAGGCGACCAAGGATGCCAACACTGCCATCCACAACGGACTCATCCCGAACAGTAATCCGACGGCAACACCGACGAGTGAGACGTGGGCTAATGTTTCACTGAGAAGGGAGTAGCGGCGAAGGACGATAAACGAACCACTGAGCGACGCAAGGATCGCAATCATCAACCCTGCGACAAAAGCGCGTTGCATAAACGGATACTGTAACATCTCTATCATTGCGCCATCCTAGTGGTTATGACACACGACGTGAGCCGGTGTGCCGTAGAGTCGGCTCATCTCGTCACATCGGATCATTTCGGCAGGATTTTGGGAGACCAATACGCTTTGATTGACAAACAAGACGCGGGTAATGTCCTCAGCAATCACCCCGACATCGTGAGTGATAAAGAGGATCGAGAGCTTTTTGGTACGGTTGAGGGTTCGGAGGAGTTCATAAAAACGGTGCTGTGATTCGACATCGACCCCCGTATTGGGTTCATCGACGATCAAAACGTCAGGGTTAGAGGCGAGAGCACGAGCGATCATCACCCGCTGACGCTGGCCGCCGGAGAGGTTTCCGATCAGGCGATCCGAAAGATCCGATACCCCCATCAGCTCCATCGCCTCCGCAATTGCGGCTTTGTCTTCGGCGGATTCAAATCCGAAAATCCCCCGTTTGGCGTAGCGTCCCATCCCTACCACTTCGCGCACGGTAGCAGGAAATGAGCCATCCACAAGGGCGGAGCGTTGAGGGACATAACCGATACGGTTCCAATCGCGAAACCGTTTTTGATCCGTTCCAAAGAGTTTGATTTCGCCTGAGGTCGGTTTTTCAAGCCCTAGCAAAAGACGGACAAGGGTTGTTTTCCCTCCGCCGTTGGGTCCGATAATCGCGCAATACTCTCCCGGCAAAATACGAAATGAGGAGTCCTTGAGAACCAAATTCCCCTGCCGCTCAAAGTTGAGGTTGCTCACTTCAAAAAGGCTAGGGAAAAACTTCAACGGCACTCCATCGCTTCTCGTAATTTTTTCAGGTTCTCTCGCATAATAGAGAGATAGGTTTGATGTGATTTTAACTCATCTTGGCTAATATTTTCCAGCGGTTGAAGAGGTACTGCCTTGGCACCCGTCTCGCGGGCAATCGTTTGGGAGACGTTATCATTGATCAACTCTTCGAAAAAGATCGTTTTCATCCCGTGTTCTTTTACCACTTCGACCATATGAGCTACGGTTTGTGCGCTCGGTTGTTCATCTGAAGAGAGTCCGATCACCGACACATTTTCGAGTTTATTGGCATGGGTGAGGTAGCCGAAAGCGTCGTGGTTGGAGATCAAGGTGCGATTTTTACATTTGCTCAAACCTGTAGCATAGTCTGATTTGAGTTTTTGAAGTTCAGCGATATAGGTAGCGGCATTTTTATGAAATTGTTCCGCTTTTGCGGGAGCTAACTTCGAAAACTCTGCATCCATCGTTTGAGTCATTTTGATCATATTATCAATATCAAGCCAGTAGTGAGGATCATACGCTCCATGTTGGTGTGCGTGTTCTTCATGATGATCGTGCTCATCTGCATGTTCGTCATTATCATGCTCATCCACGTCTTCCTCTTCACTTTTTTGCAACGCTACATGCTGACTCATATCGAGAATCTGTGTTGTTTTCGGGAGAGTATTCGTAAGGCTTTCCGCCCATGTCTCGAATCCTGCACCGTTATAAATAAAAAGTGCCCCACCTGAAATCTCTGCAACCTGAGTCGGGTTAGGGGAAAACATATGGGCATCACTTCCCAGTGGAATGATAGAGCGAACATCAATCGCATTCCCTGCAACTGCACGTGCTGCTTCTAACAATGAGAAAGTGCTGACAGAAACTATCGGTTCAACCTTTGTCTCATCTTGTTTTGGTTGAGGCTGAGAAGCAAAAAAAGTAAGCCCTACAATCACTGCTATAATGATACTTCCAAATACTAATAGCCGTTTTGTATCCATGGTTTTAGTTTCCTTAATAAAAATTCGGATACCATTCTAATGCAACTTGGTTGCAATAAACCTTAAATTTAAGAAGTATTATCAAAATGACCCTTGATGAAAAAATTACCCAAAATGGATTTCGCCTAACCGCCCCTCGAAAAAAGATCCTCTCAATTTTCGCACAGCAAAAACAGCCGATTAGTTTTGACGAATATACCGCCATCGATCCGGCAATCGACAAAAGTACATTTTACCGAACCATGCAAACATTTGAGCAGGCCAATATCATCAGCGGAATCGAATCGGATGAAGGAAAACGCTATTTTGAACTCTCAGAGAGTGTTCATCCCCATTTTATCTGTCAACACTGTCATGCGATTACCTGTCTCAACTCTCAACCGATTGTTTCACCGAAAGGGTACCAAATCGATTCCGTTATCTTTAAAGGAAAATGTCCTCAATGTTCCGAATAATTCTCCTTATATCCACATGGATAACCCTCAGTTGGGGGTGTTTAGCTTGTAGTTACGGCGATATTAAAATCCTCACCCATCTTTATCTCAATATCTCCGACAATACTCTCAAATCTATCGATGTCGAGTGGACGCTTGACCCAATGTTCTCCCAAATGGTACTGGGGGATTTTGATACCAACCGCAACGGAAAATTCGAAAATAACGAACGCTACGAAGTTTACAAAGCAATTGCGACCATGAAGAATATAGGATTTTTTATCCGCCCCACCCTCAATAATCGTAAAATATGGCTCAAAGAGCTTAAAAACTTTTCCGTACGTCAAGAGAAAGGGTTGGTTGTTTACCACTTTAACATCCTAACCAATGAACCGATCAAGCAATCGTTACATCTTCGCATCGAATATGATGCCAATGCCGCTTTTAATAATGGGATAATTTACCATCTGAACGATAAAAACGTCTATCTGCTTCCCGATAAATCGGCTCAACTAGCCACTAAACTCACCAAGCCTAAGATTTCCAAAGGTTCAGATTCTGTTTTGGATATCTCCGTGCGCCCCGTTACCTTCGCCCTAGCATCACCGCTTAGGGGAAATACTCAAAATACGCAGGCGAGTGGATTTAGTGAGAGTTTACGCACCATCACCGAAAAAATCCATGGTGCCCTCACCGAAGCACAAGAGCACCCTAGTTTTGCTAGTATCGGTGCAATATTACTCTTCTCACTCCTCTATGGAATTCTCCATGCAGCGGGTCCCGGACATGGGAAAACACTCGTTGCAAGCTATTTTAGTACCAACGAGCGAAGCTATTCACGCGGTATCGGCATCGCATTGCTCATCGCAACAACCCATGTTATGAGTGCCCTCACTATCACCATTATTTTATACGGATTTGTCCATACGATGTTTTCTCAAACCATTGCAGATGTATCACTCTACATGACGAAACTAAGCGGTCTCGTTATCTTAGCAATCGCCTTCTATCTCTTACGTCAAAAATGGCAATACTACCGTCCGAAACCCAAGATGATGAGCTTTAGCGTCTCAGCTCCCCATGTTAGCAGCTGTGGCTGTCATAGCTGTAAAACCACCTCCAATTCCACCGATTTGATGCTCATCCTCGGAGCGGGGATTGTCCCCTGCCCCGGAACGATTGTGGTGTTTTTGTTTGCCCTCTCTATGGGGATGTACACCCTCGGAATAGCGAGTGCTATCGTTATGAGTTTGGGTATGGGATTAACCATTGCTTTAACAGCCATACTAGGAACGGCGTTACGGAGGAAAAGTACTCAAAGAGGGACAAAAACACTTAAAATTATCGAGTTTGCAGGAGTGAGTGTCATGCTACTAGCTGGGTTCTTTTTACTCTTCGCCTAGTAAAGATAAAACACGATGTAATAGCCTATGAATGAAACAACGATGGCAAAGAAAAAAGCCCGTTTTTTCTTTTGGGAACATTTATTACACATGACAATACCTTGTTTAAAATTCAGTAAAAGGTGATTTTAACACAAATACTCTTCATAAGAGTCTTATCTACTCTATGGTATAATCGCGAACTTTTTTAACACCTTAAGGATAATTATGACTGGCATTTTGCTCATCGTACAAATCGTACTCGTGGTGATGATCGTCATCGCCGTACTCTTACAAAAAAGCTCTAGCATCGGCTTGGGCGCGTATAGCGGTTCAAACGAATCCGTTTTTGGGGCAAAAGGACCGGGAACTTTTTTGGCAAAAGTAACCTTTTTCCTCGGATTCGTTTTTGTTGTCAATACGATTGCGCTGGGATACTTTTATGCTCAACAAAAAAATGCTTCCGTCGTCGATTCTATGATCGAAAAAACTGACGTTACAGCACCAACTATCAATATCATAAACGATATCAATACTACTAAATAAGACGAAAGGGGATTTCATGTTAAATGAAGTGTATGAATTTTGTGAAGAAAAGATGCACGGGAGTGTTGAGCATATGCT
The DNA here is from genome assembly GCF_049305995.1 of Sulfuricurvum sp. Classification (GTDB taxonomy): domain Bacteria; phylum Campylobacterota; class Campylobacteria; order Campylobacterales; family Sulfurimonadaceae; genus Sulfuricurvum. Next base: position 11,793 of record NZ_JBAQPS010000176.1, on the reverse strand, counting down.
CAGTAATTTCCGTACGCTCCGTACCGGAAAAGTAACAACAAAAATTCTTGATAATATCCGTGTTGAAAGTTACGGTTCTATGGTTCCTCTTGATCAAGCAGCCAGTGTTCTCGCGACTGATGCTACAACTATTACAATCTCTCCATGGGATAAGTCGATGTTGAATGTTATTGAAAAAGCGATCATGAAAGCCGATATCGGTGTCAATCCGAACAACAATGGAACCGATATCAAGCTTTTTTTCCCTGCGATGACCATCGATCAACGTCATGATACTGTCAAAAAAGCAAAAGGGATGGCTGAAGATGCCAAAGTGGGTGTCCGCAATGACCGCAAAAAAGCAAACGATAAAATAAAAGTGCTCGAAAAAGATAAATTAGTCACTCAAGATGATTCTAAAAGTGCGCAAGACAAAGTGCAAAAAATCACAGATAAATACATCGCGAAAATCGATGAATTGCTCAAAAATAAAGAGCAAGATATCTTAACGGTCTAATCATGGATATCAAAGCTATTTACATGAATGCCAATGCCATGCTTGAGGGGCATTTCAAACTCAGCTCAGGAAACCATTCGCAGTACTATCTCCAATCGGCAAAAGTACTCGAAGATCCTAAAACAGCAAAACTTCTTGCCGATGCGTTGGCGGTGAAAATCCAAGAAAATGCTCTTGAAATCGATACCGTTTGTGCTCCTGCACTTGGTGGTTTGATCGCCGGATTTGCTCTCGCTACAGCTCTCGACAAACGCTCTATTTTTGCTGAACGGGTAAACGGTGAGATGCAAATCCGTCGGGGATTTGAAATTACTGAAGGTGAAAAAGTTCTCATCTGCGAAGATATCATCACCACCGGCGGTTCCGCGATGGAAGCGGCGAAGGCTATCGAAGCCCTCGGTGGTATCGTCGTCGGTTTCGCGGCACTCGCCAATCGAGGGTTTTGTAAACGTGAGAGTTCAGTACTAGAGCGGAAAGTAAACTGTGCTCTTCCTAGCGATAAACCTCTATTTGCCCTCGCAGATTTCGATTTCGAGATGTACACACCAGACAACTGTCCGTTATGCGCCGATGGAAGTGAAGCAATCAAGCCCGGTTCGCGAGGGAATTAATGTCCATAAATCTTGAAAAGTTCAAAGTCGATATGGCGCACCTCCAAAAGGTTCAACGAACCCTTCGTAAAGCCGGAAATATCTTCCCGAATGAAAAAGCGTTGATCGAAACGCTCGAAGATTTGATCATTAAAGCGCAAGATGATACCTCACTTAACACTTATTATTCTATGGCACAATACCTCAAACAACGAGTTCGTGAACTCAAAAGCAATCTTTCCTCTCCAGTAGAAGAGATCGATACGGCGATCGAGGATTTGGACTGGTCGATCCGCTATCTCCAATGGCTCGTTACCGAACAAAAACCTTCTTAACCAAGATGGCAGGGACAAATCTCCCTACAACCCCCTGAAGCTACCCACATTTTTCAGATGCGAGAGATTATATATCACAATAAAGTGCTTCGCTGACCAAACGTGCCGCCACTTCTCTCTTTCCATCAATAGTAATGGAGATAGGAAGCCCTCGTAGTGCCCGTTTTTCTTCTAAACTCACCACTTTTACAACCAGTTTGACATTCGGCGCATAACGAATAATCGTTTCACAAATAAGTCGTTTCTTCTCTAAATTATCGAGTGTAATAATCACACTGACAGAATCTTTGGTGCAAAGTTTATCCAAAATAGCCGTTTTGGACATATCCCCAAAATAAACCTCTTGAGCATCTTTAAGTGCCTGTTCCACATGCTTATAACTGTTGTCTGCTACGACGTAATCTACCCCTTCTGCTTTAAGAGCTTTCACAACAAATTTTCCAACTACCCCATATCCGCAAACAATAATATGATTTTTTCGTCCCGGAAGCATCGCAAAAGTTTCAGTTATACTGATATCTTTAAAAAAGTATCCACTTATTTTTGCTAAATTTGCCAAAATAATCGGTGTAGCAATAATCGAAAGTACTACGATTAAAACTAACATTTGCGAAAGTTCATCTGGAATAAGCTTATGATTTCCCGCAAGAGCAAAAATAGCAAATGAAAATTCTCCTACTTGCGAGAGAGCTATCGCCGTTTTAAAAGCAATTTTGCCCTGCGAATGAATACGAACCACCAAAAAAATCACTATTATTTTAATGATCAGTACTGCGTGCAGGATCATAAAAATCTCAACTATATGATCAACAAAGAGAGCGAGATCAATCTTCATTCCAACTGTAACGAAAAAAATTCCCAATAACAAATCTTTGAACGGGGCGATATCAGCTTCTACTTTATTGTGATAACGGGTTTCAGCAATAATCATCCCTGCGACAAAAGCTCCCAAGGAATAGGTAAATCCAGCATATGAAGCAAGCAACGATGAAGCGACGACAATCACCAAAACTGATCCCATAAACAGTTCATCTACTTCACTTGTCGATGAAAAATGAAGTAGCCATGTCATCACTCGTTTACCGACAATAAACAAAAGCCCTACAATCACGATTGCACTGAGTACGGTTTGCATCAATACATTAGCAATGTTTTCACTGCCAGAGCTTAAAAATCCGATTAAAATCAAAATTGGAATTACGGCAATATCCTGAAAAATTAAAATACCGGTCGATTTTTGACCATAAGGACGAACAATCTCTTTGGTCGATTTAAGATAAGTCAACACAACTGCCGTGGACGAAAGCGACAGTGCCATCGAAATAATTAAAGCGGTTTCTAACGATATTCCGAATACTCCGTACGAAAAAGCAAAAAAGATCAGAGATGACAAAACAACCTGTAAAGTACCATTAAAAAATACATCGGTTTTCATCGTAGAAAGACGTTGCAAAGAAACTTCCAAACCTATCGTAAACATCAAAAAAACTACTCCGAATTCGGCAATCATCTCCAATGTATGAGAATCACTCATATGACGTAAATCAAAAGCATAAGCTACCGTTACTCCCGTAACAATATATCCGATAATCTGTGATATCCCTAAACGTTTTAAAATCAGATTTAAGACGATTGAAAGTCCTAATGCCATTGTCACATAATAAAGAGCAGATTCCATAAATTCCCAATTTTTAAAACGTTTTTATAAGTCTTCAAAGTATATAATACGTTCCTTAAGAAGAGTAATAAAATCATCTCTATTTTGGGTCAAACTACCCATTCAACCCCATTTTTGGATTCAGCTTGATAAGGATTAACGTATGACTAAGTATATTTTTGTGACCGGCGGCGTACTCAGCTCACTCGGCAAAGGGATCACAGCAGCCAGTATCGGTGCCCTCCTCAAACACTCCGGCAAACAGGTCGGAATGCTTAAAATCGATCCCTACATCAACGTCGATCCCGGAACCATGAGCCCATTGGAACACGGAGAAGTATTTGTCACTAAAGACGGTGCAGAAACCGACCTTGATATAGGAAACTATGAGCGCTTTCTCGATGCGTCATTTTTACGCACTAGCAACTTCACGACCGGACAAGTTTACAGCTCGGTTATCGAACGCGAACGCAGCGGCGGATATTTGGGTCAAACAATCCAAGTCGTCCCCCACATCGTCGGAGAGATCGTCGATCGTATTAAAAAAGCGGGTGAAGGGCACGAAATCCTCGTAGTCGAACTCGGCGGTACCGTCGGGGATATCGAAGGGTTGCCGTACATGGAAGCGATCCGAATGATGAAACACGATGACGAGGTAGAGGGGACATTTTTTATCCACGTCACCCTCATCCCGTTCATCAAAGCGGCCGGTGAGCATAAAAGTAAACCGACGCAACACTCGGTTCAAGAACTTCGTCGTATCGGTATCACGCCCCAAATGATTATCGCCCGAAGCGAAGAACCTCTTCCTAAAACATTTAAGAAAAAACTCGCCCTTGCCTGTGATGTCAGTAATGACAGCATTATCGAAGCACTTGATGCTCCGACAATCTATGCTGTTCCTCTCACTTTTTTACAACAAAATATTTTAACTCCAATCGCTAAAGAACTGAATCTCGGAGAGCTTAACCCTGACATGGAACAATGGGATTCACTGGTTAAAAAAATTGTTTCTCCAAAATACCGTATTACCTTAGGATTTGTGGGTAAATATTTGGAGCTCAAAGAGTCCTATAAATCACTTATCGAGGCACTTATTCATTCCGGTGCACATCTCGATACTCGTGTCCACATCAACTGGATTGATAGTGAAAAAATCGAAACAAGCGGTGCGGAAACACTGTTAGCCGATTGTGATTCGGTTCTTGTCGCCGGTGGTTTTGGAAATCGCGGCGTTGAGGGAAAGATTCAAGCCATCCGCTATGCACGTGAAAACCGTATCCCGTATTTGGGAATCTGTTTAGGGATGCAGCTCTCCATCGTCGAGTATGCCCGCAACGTGTTAGGCTACGCCGATGCCAATTCTATCGAGTTTAACCCGGCAACGACTCACCCGATGATCTATCTAATCGATAACTTTATCGACCAATCGGGTGAAACTCAACTGCGTACTCACCACTCACCGATGGGGGGAACGCTCCGTTTAGGCGAATACCCATGTGAAACAAAAGAGGGTTCAAGACTTCGTGCTGCATACCATAACGAAACACTTATCCATGAACGTCACCGTCACCGTTATGAAGCCAATCCAACCTATCGCGAAGCACTTGAAACTGCAGGAATGCTTGTTACCGGTGAATCACATGGCTTAATAGAAGCAGTTGAAATTCCAAGCCACCCATGGTTTTTAGGAGTACAGTTTCATCCGGAGTTTACCTCTAGGCTCCAAAGCCCTAATCCCTCGATTCTCGGATTTGTAAAGGCAACATTTGAGAATGCAAATCCTTCCTGAGGTTCCTCTTCTCGACCATCATACTTTGGGGAGTTTTTTAGCGCGCCGATTTGAAGCACAGAGTGAAAAACTCTCTGATATCCCCCATCCAAATCTTCTCAAAAATGCCCAAAAAGGCTCAGAGCGGTTAGCCCATGCTATCCGTAACCATGAGCGAATCGCGCTGGTTGGCGATTATGATGTAGACGGAGTCACCTCGACCGCTATCGTCAAACGTTTTTTCGATCTCATCCCCTATCCCCTCATCACGACGATACCAAACCGATTTACAGACGGATATGGCATCTCTAAAAACCTCCTCGAACACCTCGATGCAGATGTTATTTTTACCGTTGATAACGGGATCAACGCCATCGAAGCCGCAGAGGTGTGTAAGAGTAGAGGGATCGATCTGATCATCACAGATCACCATACACCAGGGGATATCCTTCCCGATGCCTATGCCATTATCAACCCTAAACAAAGTGACTGCTCCTATCCGTTCAAAGAGATTTGCGGTGCGCAAGTAGGATGGCTCCTGATGGGGTTACTTAAACAAGAGCTAAATCTCACCATCGATATGCGCCAATTCTTCCCTTTTTTGGCACTCGCGGTAATCGCCGATGTGATGCCACTGGTTGGGATCAATCGCGCCATTGTCAAAACTGGACTGGAAATGATGAGTCGCTCCGTGCTATCACCGTTTGTGATGATTCGCGATTTTCTAAACCGATCCGCTATCTCGGCAGAAGACATCGCCTTTCAAATCGCCCCCCGCATCAACTCCGCAGGACGCCTCGAAGATGCCTCTATCGCCCTCGATTTTCTCCTCGCGGATACGACCGAGAAGGCATATCATCAGTTCGAACTCCTCACTGCCTTCAATACATTACGCAAAGAGACCGAAGCGCAAAACACCGCCGAAGCGATGCTACAGGTCAACCCTAACGACACGATCATCGTCGTCGCAGGTGAGCACTGGAATGAGGGAGTCGTGGGGATCGTCGCTTCACGTTTAGTCAGCCATTTTCAAAAACCCGCCATTGTTTTGAGCATCCATAACGGTATTGCCAAGGGGAGCGGACGAAGTATCGGCAACGTCGATCTCTACAGCCTCATCAAATCGCAAGAGGCTCATCTGCAAAAATTCGGCGGTCATAAAATGGCGGCAGGGTTATCGATGAGCAGTGATGCGATCAACACTTTTCGTGACGGAATAAACGAAGTGGCAAAAAAGGTTAATCCTGCGGACTTTATCCCCCATAATGAGATTGTAGGGGAGCTGGAATACGACATGATCAACTTTCAGCTTCTAGAGTTATTGGAACAGTTTGAGCCTTACGGCGAAGGAAATCCCCGTCCGAGGTTTCTAATCCGAGAAGCCGATGTGCTAACAGTCAAACTCTTCGGCAGTGATCAGTCTCATAGCCGTATCGAGCTACGCCCCTCACGTGTAAGCCAAAAGACATTGGAACTCATCGCATTTCGACGCATCCTCGAATGTCCCGAAAGCAAAAAAATGTCGTGCAGTTATACGGTCAACAAAAATGAATGGAACGGGCGCGTCTCCCTGCAACTGATGGTGGAGAGGATTTTTTGATTTATCGTACCCTTTTAATGGCACTTTTATTCATCGGATGCAGTACCCCTCTAGATACCCTACCTTATCCACTTACACTGAGTGAAAAGGGGCTGGGTGCAATCCACCCAAATACTCCTTTTGATAAAATTCCTAGTATTATGATCGGTTTTAAATGTGAAAAGTTAAATATAGTCTCTTCTAATACTACTGAAATTATCTATTTGATTCAGAAAGGGTCACAACCGATTGCACAAATTGTCTCAAATCCATCTGGAAATAAAATCACTCAAATTCATGTTCTTTCACCACAGATTAAAGATAGCTACAATCAGTCAATAGGAGATCTCCTATCGTACCAAGGAGCCCTTTGCAAAAAGAATAGTTGCCATTATCCTGCTGCTCCTTCAGTAATATACAAAATCGATCCAAAGACACAAACCATTCGCGAAATAACCTTTCAAAAGCTATAATACGGCATGAACACTTTTTTTATTGAATTTCGCGATCCCCTTTTTGGTGTTGTCGTTTTTTTTATCCTCCTCTTCATCCTCTCATTTTTGAGTTATTGGTGGGGGCGGTACAAAACATCGCGTGAACATCGTGATCTCGAATCCTTTTTAGGAAAATTTGAATCGTTAGAAAAAGGGGAAAAACTCTCCGAACAAGTTCAAAGCAACTCGCTGACCTCTGAATCATGGCTTTTGTTAGCACAAAGCTTTGAACATCAAGGGAATTATGAAAAGAGTGTTGAGATTTATCATGCCCTCCTCTCGAAAAATCGAGACCCCCTTTTCCAAAAAGATGCTTTGTTACTGCTGGGGAAAAGCTTTTTCAAGGCAGGCTTTTTAGAACGCTCACGCCAAAGCTTTCTCCAAATTTTAAGCAATGCACCTAGAACACCTCAAGCACTCCATTTTTTAGTTCTCATTTACGAACAATTGCAGCAATACGATAAGGCATTAGAGGTGATGGAGTCCCTCCAAGAGCTCTCACCCGAAACGATCGATGAAAAACTCTATCTGGAATGCCGACTTCTCATCACTGATCACCGTATCAGCCTCGATGAAAAAGCTCACAAACTGATCGAATTTTACGAAACGCATCGACGTCTTGGGTACATGATTTTCGAGTGGCTTTTTACCTACCGTCCAATTTTGGCGTGGAGCCATTTCGATCAATCGCTGAGTGAACGTCTCAGCGACGTACTGTGGCGTATAGCAGATGAAAATCTCGATTTGGATATAATTGCAAGCAACACCTATCTGCGCGAACTTTTCAGTGCGAGAGGGTCGTTGGAGCTATCCGAGGGGAGCTCAATATTTGAACTCGATCTCCTCATCGCCCTCCGACGCTGCGGCACCAATAAAGCTACGTTGCAGTTTGAATACACGTGTGATGAGTGTAATACGATCTCGTTCTTACCGTTTCACCGCTGTCCTCACTGCCATGCGATTGACAGCGTTCAGGGTATTATGAATCTCTCAAAGGAACGGTTTGAAGAAAATAACTCTCTTCAGTGACGGCTCGGCACTCGGTAACCCCGGGCCCGGAGGATACGGAGCGATTCTCCGCTACGGTGACAAAGAGCGGATCATCAGCGGCGGGGAAGCGCACACGACGAATAACCGCATGGAATTGCTGGGGGTTATCGAGGGATTACGTGCCCTTAAAGAGCCCTGCGATGTCACTATCATCTCCGATTCTTCGTATGTGATTCGAGGGATTAACGAATGGCTGGAGGGGTGGGTTAAACGTAACTTTGCCAAAGTGAAAAACCCTGATCTTTGGCACGAGTACATCAGTGTATCCGCAGGTCATCGGGTCAACGGAGTCTGGGTACGGGGACATAACGGCCATCCTGAGAACGAACGGTGTGATGTCATCGCCAAAGAAGCGGCGGAAAAATTTAAAAAAGGATTGAATAACTAATGGATAACTTAACCACCCTACAAGAACGCTTAGGGTACACCTTCCAAAAGAAAGAGCTCCTTATTGAAGCGCTGACGCATAAAAGCTATAAACAGCCCTACAATAATGAGCGCTTGGAGTTTTTGGGAGATGCGGTACTCGATCTTATCGTCGGAGAATACCTCTATAGTAAATTTCGCGGATACGATGAGGGGAAACTTTCAAAAATGCGCGCATCCCTCGTCAACGAAGATGGGTTCACCGCGCTTGCCCTCCATTTGGGTCTTGGGGAATATATTTACCTCTCCAATGCTGAAGAGAACAACAGCGGTCGCACCAAAAGCTCTTTGCTAGCAAATGCCTTTGAAGCACTCATGGGGGCAATGTATCTCGAAACCGGTTTGGGTAAAGTAGAAGAGATCACTATCAAACTTCTCGAACTGGTGCACCCTGATATCTCTCTGGATTCACTTTTCAAAGACTACAAAACCTCCCTCCAAGAGCTGACACAAGCCCACTATGGAACAACACCCGAGTACCAGCTCATCGCCGCTCACGGCCCTGATCATAAAAAAGAGTTTGAAGTGGCTGTCATCATCGACGGAAAACGGTACGCTTCGGCGTGTGGAAAAAGCAAAAAACACGCTCAGCAAGAAGCGGCACAAATCGCGCTGGAGATGTTAAGCAAGGAGCTCAAATAATGTCAATTTGTCAAAATAATGTCAATTTGTCATATTTCACTGCTCTTAGATATACTTTTTGTTACAATAAGTTCAAAATTAATAACATAGAGTTTGTATAAAATGACGGCAGTATTAAATCCAACGCCTACATTGTTAGATGTATTTCACAATCAATATTATCCACATGTACAAGTGGCTTGTGAAGATTGGCGTTCTATCCCTTTTCAATATCCTCACTCTTGTATACGAATTGGAACACTTTTTAGTGGAATTGGGGCAATCGAACAAGCTTTTAAACGCTTAAATCTAAATCATTCTATTGTATTTGCTGGAGATATCGATCAACATGTTAAAAAAAGTTATTTTGCAAATTATGGAGTTAATGAAGCTACATGGCATAATGATATAACTTGTTTCGATGCAACAGAGCATAAAAACGATGTCGATTTAGTTGTTGGTGGAAGCCCTTGCCAAGCATTCTCTATGGTGGGAAAACGTTTAGGGCTTGAAGATACACGAGGTACACTTTTTTACGATTTTGCACGAATCATTTCCGAAACAGAGCCTAAAGTATTTATTTATGAAAATGTCAAAGGCTTACTTAATCATGATGCTGGAAACACGTGGAGAGTAGTTCAAGATGTCTTTAATCAGTTAGGCTATAAACTACATTCTAAAGTTCTAAATAGTAAAGATTATGGAATTCCCCAACACAGAGAACGTATTATAGTTGTTGGTTTTAAGGATCATTCCGTCAATTTTGAGTTTCCTAAACCCATTCCGCTTGAACATTCCATGCAAGATTTTTTAGAAGACTTCACCGATTCTAAATACTACTTAGGCGAAAAAGGGATTAAGTTCGTCACTAGTACAAAAAATAGACGAAAGCGATATACACAAATCAATGGAGATATTGCACTGTGTCAAAAAGCGAATCAACAGTTTAACTGGCACGGCGATTTTGTTTTTGAACACGAAGATGAAATAGAATTTGATACTTTTGTTTTTGACATTAATGAAGTAGAAGAAAAATACTACTTATCTGAAAAAGTACGAAACTATGTTTTAGCAGGTGGAACCAAAAATTTTAAAACAAGCACAAAAACTGACCTTGAGATTGCACGCCCACTGCTTCAAACTATGCATAAAATGCATCGTGCAGGGGTCGATAATTATGTCACCCACAAAGGGCGCATCCGTAAACTAACCCCGCGAGAGTGCTTACGGCTAATGGGGTTTAGAGATGATTTTGACATTGCTGTCAGTGATACACAAATGTACCGTCAGGCTGGTAACAGTATCGTTGTAGATGTTTTGATAGCTTTATTGAAGCAAATGGATATAAGCAAATTTGGGAGATGATTGTTGACGACCACAATTTTAAATCATAGCTACTTCATATTAGATGCTAAAGAGAAAATAACTATTGCTGATTCATTCGTTCATAGAAGCAATAAAATAGGCACTGGAAATGGGGAAGCGAAATTTTATCTAGGGAATGACAATACTGAACTTCATAGCTTTTTTGGTGAACGTGGTTTTCATATTCGTGGCTTTTTACTGAAAAAAGACCTTTTACGCTACCTAGAAGATGTAAAAAATGAGTATCTATTCCCTGAACAAGAATATATTAACAAAACCAAATTACCCGAACTTTGGGAAAAACGTAGAAAGAAAGTTAGCGAGCTAGAAGATATTATTTGGTTTACACTTGAAGATCAAATACAGATTCAAGGCTCACGCGTTTATGTTAAATCCTCGGACACTGCATACGATCTTATTCGTGAACTATCTTTACCTAATATAACCTATATCGCATCGCTAAAACTGTTGTCTGAAACGGATGAAACGTTCTACTACTTTCGGTTGTTCGTAGATTATTTTGATGAGAATCATCATTCAATCGAAATCCAGTGCCAAGAAGAAGCCATTGAAGCTGAAGACTTACCACTAGAACAAAAAAAACAATTGGTTAGCGCACGAAGTGGGCAAGGTAAATATCGTAAAGCTCTTCTTGAAGAGTGTCCATTCTGCCCCATAACTATTGTTGCAGATGATAGATTATTGATTGCAAGTCATATCAAACCATGGGTTGCATCTAATGATAAAGAGAAAGTCGATCCGAAAAATGGGTTTATGCTTACGCCGACATATGACTTTCTATTTGATCGAGGTTTTATCACTTTTACTGATGACAAAAAAATGAATGTATCACCTTGGCTTTCAAAAATGACATGCAGTCGTTTAAATTTAGTTCCAGATAAAAAATACGATATGCTTCCTGTTGAAGGTCGTACAGATTATTTAGCCTATCATCGAGAAAATATTTTCAAAAAATAAACTATACAGGATAACAAAATGAATCAGTTCGGTGAACGTTTCACAATGACCACTTTCGGTGAGTCGCACGGCAAAGCGATCGGGTGTGTACTTGATGGTGTCCCTGCGGGGCTGGCAATCGACGAAGCTTTTATCCAAAGCGAACTTGATCGTCGTAAGCCGGGCCAAAACGAGTTTGCCACCGCCCGTAAAGAGGAGGACAAAGTCGAAATCCTCAGCGGTATTTTCGAGGGGCTTAGTACCGGAGCACCGATCACTTTGGTCATCTACAACACCGACCAAAAAAGCGGCGATTACAGCAATGTCAAAGATATCTTTCGTCCGGGACACGCTGATTTTACCTATTTTCACAAATACGGTCTCCGCGACTATCGCGGCGGCGGACGCTCAAGCGCGCGGGAAACAGCGGCACGCGTTGCAGGGGGTGCAGT
>NZ_JBAQPS010000175.1:0-5930 GCF_049305995.1 Sulfuricurvum sp. | reverse complement strand
GAAAAACGATGAAAGAAATCCGATCATCCACCCATCCGGGGATCATCCTCAAACTCGAATTTGCCGAACCGCTTGGGCTTACGCAAGCGCGTATGTCGGAAGACCTCGGTGTAGGGATCAAGACCCTGAGCGAACTTTATAACCAAAAACGGGGTATCAGTGCGGTAATGGCACTTAAACTTTCTGAGTATCTTGGAACGACTCCGCAGTTTTGGATGACACTTCAAGATAATTTTGATTTGTATCAAGCCTATAAGCAAGAATATACATCGATTCAAAAGATTAAAAAACTACAAGTGGCGTAATCTACTAAACGCCCTGCGATTTTGATGCATCTTACCGCTATTGCGGAACAATTCAATAAACTCAAACTCGAAAACGCGACTCATATCCTTGAAGCGTTTGATGTCGAAGATATAAAAGGGATTTACGATGTTAGAACCTATATCGCTCACGATTATGAAGGGGTAAATCTCGCCATTATCGAATGGATAATCCGTAATGGTTTACTGAAATTTAAAACCTTATGTCAGAGTGTTATAACTCAACATAATTCCGTAAACTAATTATATCATTTACGGAGTAGTGTTTAAGTGTCCCGCCAAATATCCACTGGAGAATGACCACTGCAAGTTATAGCCGCCACATGGACCATCGAGGTTCATGACTTCTCCGCAAAAATAGAGACCTTTACAAATTTTACTTTCCATTGTCTCTGGGCGGATCTCTTTGAGGGATATCCCTCCACGGGTGATCATTGCCATGTTAAATCCATCATGTCCGATAACTGTAAGTGGTGTCCATGCGAGAAGTTTAATGAGTCTATCACGTATCGATCCATCTAATTTATTAAATCCTTTATCGGGATCGGCATTTGCGAGGGTGCAGAGGGCACGGCATAGAGTTTCTGGCAGAAGTGTCATCATGTGGGTTAATATCGATTGTTCGGGCTTTTTATCAATCTCTTTTTTGATGTGATGACGCAGTTGTTCTTCATTGAGCCCTTTGGTCATATTGATTAGTAATGGGACAGAACCGTATTTTTCGATCAACGGTGTGATTTCACGTGCAATATCTAGGACGACGGGACCGCGAATACCGTTTTGGGTGAAAATAAGATCCCCATGTGCATGGATATGTTTGGCTTTAGAGAGATTGATCCGAATTTCTACTTTGGGAATCGTATCGGCGCGGCAATTTGCACCCCATGTCTCCTGTGTCCTAAGTGGCATCATAGCAGGGTAGAGTTCGGTTATCGTATGACCTGCATCGGAGGCGATGGTAAAACCATCTCCTTCAGCTCCGAGCTGAGGATATCCAAGACCTCCGGTAGAGATAATGACATTAGGGGAATAGTAGGTCTGAAGAGCGGTGGATACTCCAACGATATTATTTTCTTCATATTCTAATTTTTCAACACGTGCTGAAGTGATGAGGGTAATGTTTAATCGTATTATTTCTTCTTCCAAAGCAGTAATAATACTCATGGAACTATGAGATATCGGAAATACTCGATATCCATCCGGTGCATGGCTTTCAACCCCAATTTCGGCAAAAAAAGTGATTAAAGCTTTATGATCAAAGATGTGGAGTGCAGGTGTCATAAATCGCCCTTCACGCCCGAAACGAGCCATAAAATCTTCATTACCAAGAGTATTGGTGAGATTACAACGACCCCCTCCCGTTGCTTTGAGTTTCGAAGCAATTTTAGAAAGTTTTTCGAGTAATAAAACTTTTTTTCCTCGTCGTGCGGCAGTGATAGCTGCAATCAATCCTGCCGCTCCGGCACCGACGATGATAACATCAAAAGAAGTTTCTGGAATACTTTGCATATGTTATTATAGCGATTTGCCCTATTTTTTGAATATAATGCGATTTCATGAATAAGAAACTAGAAACAAAAGCAAAACAAATAGTACAAAGCCCTACCACACACAAAGTATTACTAGCCCTAAAGCCTGATAAATCGATTTGGGGATTTTTAGGAATTGTTGTATTTCTCATTGTACCGGAAATTATTGCCTTTATTTGGGGAATTGAGATATCCATCTATGCACAAAGGGAGCTTATACATAGTGAGAATTTTTTTCAAAAACAGTATTATGAATTCTTAATAATATTATTTGAAGAGGGGGGTAGTTGGTTCAATCTTGCCATTGGGATGGCATTATTGATCTGGTTTTTTTTCTAACTTTTTAGTACTATTTAGCGTAAAACAATCCTAAAACAGTTTAGTCCAGATGCGTACTGATATTCGAGAGTATAGCCATGTTTTGTGAGGATAGAATAGGTGATGTAAAGTCCCAATCCTAATCCACTTTCTGATCCCTCATAGGTACGGTTAAACGGCTTGGAAAAGACTCTGTTTTCATCCGGGATCGGATCTCCGATACTGCATACTTCGATACCGTGTGACAAAATAATCAGAGTCGGTTTCGAGTTGGAGTATTTGAGCGCGTTGTCGAGAAGATTTTTGAGGGCAATGGAGAAAAGCTGAAAATCGGCGTTGATCATCAAATCGGAGTTTTTCCCTTTGATCGTAATATTTTTTTTGTCACACAGCAAAATATCGCACGTATGATCGAGGATATCGACGAAACGGTACTCTCGCGTATTAAGATGCCACTCACCACTGCTAAATTGCTCCATTTTTGAAAACTCATCCAAGAGATAACTCATCCGATTAAAAATGCGTTTTAACCGCTCTTGCTCTGCTGATTCACTAATGCAGTCGGTGGTAAGGGATCCTTTCATAATTGGGGTTTTTAATTCATGTAAAATATTGCGTAAGAACAGGGCACGCGCTTCTTTCAAGGCCGCTATTTTTTCTAAGACCAGATTAAATTCGCGGGTGATCTGAGAAATCTCATCTTTTCCATTGCTAGACATTTTAAGACGGGTATCGCCCTCTTTGAAATTTATAATGGCATCTTTGAGACGATGCAGGGGGGTGAGTTTACGCAATAGATAGAGAAAAAAGAGCAAAACAAGTGTATCAATCGCGACAAATATTCCCCAAATTTTCCATGATGAGTATTCTTTCAAATCTTGCAGAACAATCGTGGTAAAAGGAAATGGTAGTGGCGGCAGAAATTTTGAATCCCCAATCATCGGTGGCGGTCTACCAAATTTAAAATCAGGGGGAGGAAATTTTATAAAATAAATCTTATTCTCATAGCGCATCATTCTACCAAAAGGGAAGGATACTAAAGATTCCCCTTTAGTACGCAATATTTCTGAAGACAATGATGAGGGTACTATCAATAACTGTTTTAATTCTGAGTCAAAATTGCCCTTTTGATGGTGGATGAGCCTATCTGCTAGCGCAAATCGTTGCATTCGATCCGCTATTTGTTCTTTGGAAAAATGTTGTTGAGCAATCCAAAAAAGCCCGTTTATCAGGGCAAATATCAGTAGAAAAAAGAAGATAATGAGGCGAATAATGGAGTGGTTATTGATTAACAAATTTATATCCTACACCCCGAACCGATACGATATAACGGGGATTTTTAGTGTCGTCGCCGATTTTTTGACGGATTCGTCCCATGATAACATCGATACTTTTAAGACTGCTCTCGTATTTGATTGAGCCTATGCTGAGGAGTAGTTCTTCACGTGAGATAACGGTGCGATCTTTTTTGATCATGTAGGTGACGATGTCGTATTCGGCTTGGCTAAGACGCAGGTATGCACCGTGTCGTGTAATTTCATGACGTTTATCATCGACCTCAAAGGGTGTGAGTGCTTTGGGCATTGTTGGATGGAGGCGTCGTAAAATCGCATCGATGCGGGCAATCAGCTCTTGCGGGTCGTAGGGTTTTGGGAGATAATCATCTGCTCCGCGTGCAAATCCCATCATTTTATCCCGTATGTCAGAGCGAGCAGAAGAGATGATGATCGGGATCGAGCTCTCTTGGCGAATCAGGCGGCAAATCTCCATCCCATCCATTTGTGGCAGTGAGAGATCGAGGACTAAAAGATCAAAGTGCTGTTTTTGAAAGAGACTCAACCCTTCCAGCGGTGTTGTCGTGATAGTCACATCGATATTATCTTTGACTAAACGTCCCTTTAACAGTTGTGCGAGTTCGATATCATCTTCAATCATTAAAACATTTATCATAAAGCGATTATATCGGGGCTAAAGTAACAAATAAGTAACACATGCCCAAGAAAAGGGCATGTATTTTTTTAAGCACTGAGGCTTAAAAGAGAGGTTGTATTAGTCGAAGAGGCATTGTTGCCATAATAGGAGAGAATTTTTTGAAGCATATCGCTACGCATATTTTTAAATGCGTCTTCGGTTGCCGTCTCAGTGGTTGAAGTAGTTGTTTGAGCCGATTCACTCGTATCGGTTGAATCTCTTTCGAAGAGCACTGCTAGTTCATCCATGCTCACCGTACCGTCTTCATTGGTATCGAGTGCAGCAAAAATTTCACTAATGCTACTGTCGCTTTCAGATGAAGTCGAAGAAGATTCACTTGGCGGCGGTGGTGGAGGCATTCCACCCTCTTGACCTTGCGGTGGTTCAGGCGGTTTCATGTTTTTAAGTGCCGCTACCAGTTCTTCAGTACTCATACTGCCGCTGCTGTCTGTGTCGAGTGTTGAAAAGATATCACTGGACGATGAATTGTTGGATGAAGCGGTAGAAAATTCAGTTGAACTAACTGAACCGTCTCCGTCGCTATCCATAGTACTAATCATCTGAACCGCAATATCTTCAAAACTCGGTTTTGAGCTTTGCGCAGTAGAAGAGGCTGAAGAAGTATATGACGCATACGAATTGTAATTCGATGAGACTGTCATGGGAGACTCCTTATCGGGTGTAGCAAGAAAAATTCTTACTCAAAGCGTAGCATAAAGTCTATACAGTAACTAATGGGTAACATTTAAAACTCTCAAAAACGTAGTTTTTGTAGCTTTAGGGGATTGCAAAGGACTTTAGTCCTTGCCAATAAAACGGATGTATTCGTTTTATTGTGTAACATCAATGATCTTTTATAACGTCGAAATCCGCTGGAATAACCGGTTTAAACTTACTGGTATCAATCGGTTGGTTTTGGGATGGGTTGGTAAAAACGATTGTGACTTTGTTATCAAATCCATCGGTATAAGCGATAGAACTAAGGAGGTCATTTTTAAAAAGAATCGTGTAAATTTCCCCTTTTACCATGGCGGTATATTTATCATCAGAGACTTTTTTAGCTTTTTGGATGATTTGGAGAAAATCGATCTCATTATCGAGTGTCCTTAGGGTTACTTGCTCGATTGAGGGCTCGATAACGGTGATTTTTTGAGCGTTGATATAGACACTTTTTTGGATCGGTTTTTGGTATTTCCAGAGGGCATTTTGAGGTTTAGACGCCCATAATTCACCCGAATAGACAATCTTTTTTCCATTATCGTCGATGATACTCTGGACAAATTTGCCGTTAAAGGAGGTAATCTCTTGTGGGGAGGCGAAAAGAGTGAGTGCTAGGGTAATGAGAAGGGGTAAAAAACGCACATTAAATCCTTGAATTAAGTAATAATGACATTGTACCCTATGCTTATTAACCAAAACCATAGATTTCGTATGCTAAAATCAGCGACTTTTTCAATACTGTTCATAATGAAGGCTTTTAATGCTCCAAACGTTTCTCGGAAAAATTTTCGGTACCAAGAATGATCACGAAATCAAAAAATATCTCAAACGTGTAGCACAAATCAATGCTCGCGAAGAGCACTTTTCAGCTTTAAACGACAGTGAACTCCAAGAAGCGTTTGCTGTGTTAAAAGAGTCCGTACAAAGTCATACAAAAACAGTGGATGACGTGTTGGTAGATTCGTTTGCGATTACCCGTGAGGTGAGTAAACGCGTTCTTGGGATGCGCCATTTCGACGTTCAGCTCATCGGGGGAATGGTTCTTCATGAGGGGCGTATCGCTGAGATG
>NZ_JBAQPS010000174.1:0-9019 GCF_049305995.1 Sulfuricurvum sp. | reverse complement strand
CCAATGTGGTCGCTTTTTTAATCATATAAAATTCCTACATTCTAATCAGTGTTACGTAATAATATCACTAATAAGGTTAAATACATTTTCTAGTATATACTATAGAATGTTTTTGGGCACAAAACTTTAGGAATGCTTAATGCATTATGTCTATTCCATAATTCAGACTTAAATTATCCGATTTAAAATATACTTCTCTCATAAATTAAAACATAAAAACAAGGAGCCAATATGGCAACGACTAAATTCAAAGGTACAGACGTAGAACTTCTCGGGAATGAAGTAAATGTTGGAGATAAAGCTCCTGAAGTAACCGTTGTTAACTCAGCTGGTTTGGGTGATGTAGTAGTCGGTGGCGCTCAAGGCGTTAAACAACTTATCATTGTTGTTCCATCATTGGATACAGGTGTATGTGCTACTGAAACTCGTAACTTCAATGCAAAAGCGGCTTCTATCGAAGGTGTTAAAGCGACTATCGTATCTTTGGACTTGCCTTTTGCAGCGGGACGTTTTTGTCAAGCAGAAGGGATCGATAAATTGACAGTTTGTTCAGATTTCCGTAACAAAGATTTTGCAAACGCATATGGTGTATTGCTTGGAGGTTCAGTTCTTGCAGGTGTAACATGTCGCGCTATCTTTGCAGTAAATGAAGAGGGTGTTGTTACGTACAAAGAGATCGTACCTGAAATCACAGAAGAGCCAAACTACGACGCTGCATTGGCTGCCGTAAAATAATTTTATTCTCTCTCTTAGTTGTAAGAGAGAGAACTTCTTTTTCTTTTTTCCCTCATTACTCACATAGTATTGTTATTGATTCACCTAATTTTTTTAATGTATAGCGGTATCGACCATCTAGTGTGATAGTAGCACGAACAAATTTTCCATGATTACTGATCATAACATTTTGATATATACCTGTATTAAGTTGTTTTTGCTCTGTTTTAAATATTGCATGATGATTAAAATCTAAAACTATTCGGTTAGGATCACTCAAAACAAAATGACGTGATAAGGGGTCAGTGGTTCTAATTGAGAGTAGTTTTCCATTAACATCAAATCGTATAAAACCAAAATCAGCAGATGTTTTATGGTTTGCTAAATGAATTTGATTATGAGAAGATTGTGATAGAGTAATTTTACGGTGCCAATCAATACTTTGATCAATAACTATTTTACGATTTTCAATACTACCATCGAGATTTTGTATGGTAAATGTAACCTCTTTTAAAATACGTGCTTGATCTGGAAGGGTATAATTTATGATTCCCATCGGTGGCTTAGTCTCGATAGTATTGGAAGTTAGCTTTTGTGATTTTGATGGGTCTAAAGCAAAAAAAGGGTTTTCCCTGCTGAGTAGGGGTGTAAGAAGTATAAGTGAGAGAAAAAGTGAGCGTTTCATGCGTCTCCCATGTTATTGTGAATCTGCATCAAGCTCTTTAAGCTCAAAATACTGTTTTTGCAAAATAGCATTTTCTGCTTTGAGACGCTCAATGTCTTCACTTAAATAATCTTGGTGTTCTTCTAAATCGAGAAGTACGCTCAGAGAGTTGTCCCCAAAAAAGATAAATCCCATGTAGATGCCTACAACTAGAACAAATCCTGAAGCAAGAAGAAATTTTGTCGTTGAAAGCCCAAAATAGTGTTCGCTAAAACTTTCTTTCACATTCTCCAGAAGGTGCTCATCGTATGGTTGCATTAGTTAAAAAGAGAACTTCCTAAATACTCACCGTACATAACTTCAGTTTCAATTTCAAGTAGACGATTATATTTTGCTGTACGTTCGCCTCGTGCAGTTGAACCGGTTTTAATCTCACCGCAGTTGAGGGCAACCGCGAAATCAGCAATAAAGGCATCTTCACTCTCACCTGAACGGTGGCTCATAACACATTTATAGCCATTGCGTTGTGCTAGACGAACGGTCAACATCGTTTCGGATACTGATCCGATTTGGTTAGGTTTGATCAAAATCGCGTTTGCAATCCCTTTTTCAATCCCTTCAGCCAAAATGTTCGCATTGGTTACGAACAAATCGTCACCGACGAGTTGTACTTTTGAACTTAAACGCTCGGTTAGCACTTTCCAGCCAGCCCAGTCATCTTCACTCAAACCATCTTCGATAGAGACGATAGGGTATTTAGCGCAAAGATCAGCATAATAATCGACCAATTGCTCTGAGGTAACGGTTCTATTTTCTGAATCGAGACGGTATCCACCCTCGGTTACGAGCTCAGATGCCGCAACATCGAGTGCGATGGCAATTTGTTCACCCGCTTTGTAGCCAGCTTTAGCGATCGCTTCCATGATGACTTGGATCGGCTCTTCGTTTGAACTTAAATCTGGAGCAAATCCGCCTTCATCACCGAGTGCGGTATTTGCACCACGATCTTTTAAAATCTTTTTGAGATTATGATAGACCTCTGCCGATGCACGGAGACCTTCGGCAAAATCACTAAATCCGACCGGCATAATCATATACTCTTGAAAATCAACACTGTTATCCGCGTGGCTTCCGCCGTTGATGATGTTGAGCATTGGAACGGGGAGAACCATTGCATTAGCACCACCAAGATAGCGATAAAGAGGAATGCCGAGACTTTTTGCCGCGGCACGCGCAACCGCCATAGAGACTCCGAGTACAGCATTTGCACCAAGATTTCCATAATTTTCAGTACCGTCGAGTTCTTTCATCACTGCATCAACCATTGCTTGATTGAATGGACTAAGACCCATGATGCTATCAGCAATTTGAGTATTCACATTCTCAACGGCTTTAAGAACACCTTTACCCATGTAACGAGCATCGCCGTCACGCAATTCCAACGCTTCGCGTTTACCGGTGCTCGCACCGCTTGGAACGATTGCACTTTCACGTGTTCCATCACTTAGTTGTACCGTTGCTTTTACAGTAGGATTCCCGCGAGAATCCATTACTTCGATTGCACTTACTTCATCAATAAAAATCATTCGTCTACCTCACCTATATCAGATTCATCCATTGCGATGATGCCACTAACACCCATCGCCGATTTAATTTTTTCTTCAATTGTGCGAGCCAATTCCGGCTCATCTTTAAACTTTTGTTTAACGTTTTCACGCCCTTGCCCGAGTTTCGTATCTTCAAAACTGAACCACGCACCGCTTTTATCAATGATGTCTAGTTTGACACCATAGTCAACTAGTTCTCCCTCTTTGGAGATACCTTCACCGAACATAATATCAAATTCTGCTTGACGAAATGGCGGTGCAACTTTATTTTTAATTACTTTTGCTTTAACGCGGTTACCGATTTGACTCTCTCCTTGCTTGAGGGTAGCAATTTTACGAACATCGATACGAACCGATGCGTAGAATTTTAATGCATTTCCTCCCGTTGTCGTTTCGGGTGAACCGTATCCCATCGTTCCGATTTTCATACGGATTTGGTTAATAAAGATAATCGTACAATTCATTTTATGCATAATACCGGTCAGTTTACGCAATGCTTTGGACATCAAACGAGCTTGAACACCCACTTGCTGGTCATTCATCTCTCCTTCGATCTCTACTTTTGGGGTCAATGCCGCAACCGAATCGATAACGATCAGATCAACTGCTCCGCTGCGAACGATAGTTTCGACGATATCGAGGGCTTGTTCGCCGTAATCGGGTTGAGAAACAAGGAGATTTTCGACATCCACACCGAGGTTTTTAGCGTATCCGATATCGAGGGCATGTTCTGCATCGATAAATGCACAAATACCGCCATTTTTTTGACATTCGGCAGTAATCTGCAAGCTTAGGGTAGTTTTCCCTGAGCTCTCCGGTCCATAGATTTCGATAACTCGCCCTTCAGGTACTCCGCCAATCCCCAGTGCTAAATCAAGACCGATAGATCCGGTGCTGATTGCATTGATCGGCTCGATCTCTTTGTCGCCCAAACGCATCAACGTCCCTTTTCCGAACGTTTTATCGATTTGTTTCATCGCGAGTTCAAGCGATTTAAGTTTGTTTGGATCCATCATGCTGTGCTCTCCTGAGACTAATATGTTTTAAAATTACGTCATAATATGACAAATTGAAATATATTAAAAATATATGACAAATTGCAATATTAATAATTCGCATTCTGGAATAGAGATATTTTAGCGTTATTTGGTTAAAATTTAATTGATTTGTCATTAAATAACTGACCTTGTACACTATAAATTCTCCCGTATTCGAAAGATGCGGGTAGCTTTAGGGGGTTGTAGGGACATTTGTCCCTGCCACTTTGGGGACTTTGTTCCTAAAGTGCGTAACATCAGATTATAATTAGGATTTTCAGTGAAAAAAATGGTAATAGCACACTCTCCCGATGCCGACGATATTTTTATGTATTATGCCATCAAATTTGGATGGGTTAGCAAAGAGAATACAGTTTTTGAGAATATTGCTTTAGATATTGAAAGCCTCAACACCGAAGCCTTAAAAGGGACGTACGATATCAGTGCGATAAGTTTCGGTCTCTACCCTCATATCCGAAACGATTATGCATTGCTTCGAACCGCAGTGAGTTTTGGTCAAGGATATGGTCCTAAACTGATCCGCAAACGTGAAACGGTTCTCAAAAAACGCTTCAAAGTTGCACTCAGTGGAAAGTTTACGACCAATGCGTTACTCTTTCGGATCGCTTACCCCGATGCAAAAATCATTTATATGAACTTTTTGGAGATTGAGCAAGCGGTTTTAGACGGTGTCGTGGATGCAGGTGTTTTAATTCATGAGTCTATTTTAGGATACGATGAATCACTTGAAGTAGAACGAGAGCTTTGGGATGTTTGGTGTGAGCTCTCAGGGGGAAATTTGCCTCTTCCGCTGGGTGGGATGGCGATTCGTCGATCACTACCGATTACTTCCGCTATTTCGTATGAAAATCTTTTAACCAAAGCGGTACAAATAGCTCGTGATCACAAAGAGAATCTCTCAAAAATGTTGATGGAGCGTAATCTTGTCCGTATTGATGCTCCGACATTGGAAAAATATCTTGAACTTTACGCCAATGATGAGTCTATCATGCTTAATGAAACTCAGTATAAAGCGATTGAAGTATTGTTTGATTTGGGGTATAAACACGGATTTTTTGATGCGGCAATCGATCCGAAGAATTTTATGATCCCACTCGAATACACTGAATTAATGTACTCGTAATCATGATGCAAGAAGAGTTGATCGGATTAGGAATTGAGACTTTCAAAATTGCTCTAATTCTATCATTGCCGGCATTGCTCGTCGGAATGTTTTTAGGGCTTGCGGTGAGTATTTTTCAGGCAACTACTCAGATCAATGAAATGACACTGAGCTTTATCCCTAAAATCATCGGGATTGTTGTGGTCATTATCCTCACGATGCCTTGGATGATGAATGAAATGCAAGATTTCACAATCCGTATCTTTAATATGATCCCGACCTTTATGCAATGAATACCAAAACCATCGATTTTTCCAAATTCAGCTCCATTCGCATCGGCCCGATGGTCGAGGTAGCACTAATCGAAAATGACGTTGTCCCAGAGGGACGCTTTATTCTCGGTGCCGCAAATAATGTTCTTATTTCTCCAAACCCGCCACCGTTGATGATCCTCTCTAAAGAGTACGATTTTATTCGTCTTGAATATGATGGACTTCATATCGGTGCCGCTACACCCGGCGGGCGTGTTGTATCCTTTTGCAAAAAACACAATATCGCCCATTTCGAGTACCTCTCGAAGCTCCCAGGAACACTAGGGGGCATGTTGAAAATGAATGCGGGACTTAAAGAGTATGAGATATTCAATCACCTAATCGCTATTCGTACCCAAAGCGGTTGGAAACAAAAAAGCGAGATCGAATACGGCTATCGTAAAACGTCGATTAACGAAGTGGTCTTTGAAGCGGTATTTGAAGCACAAAATGGTTATTCTGTTGAGCGTTATGAGATGTTTTCTCAGATGCGTTCTAATCAACCGAATAATCCGAGTGCCGGAAGCTGTTTTAAAAATCCTCCTGGAGATTATGCCGGACGATTAATCGAAGCAGTCGGGTTAAAAGGGATTCGTCATGGGGCAATAGCATTTAGTGAAGTTCATGCGAATTTTCTCGTCAACATGGGAGAAGGAACCTATCAAGATGCTTTATTATTAATCAATGAAGCACAAAAAAGGGTGAAAGAAACCTTTATGATAGAGCTTCAATGTGAAATAGTTATTATTAATCAGGATATAATGACGAGAAAATAAAACTTTCTATTGACTTTAATCGTCATTATAAGCTAGAATGACGATTAAATTCATCATAAGAGAGGATTTGATCATACAATGACTGTAAGTTATATCCGTCCGGACAAAGATTTTGATGGCGTCTATGAACAGCTTAAATTGATTAATGGCTATGCTGATCAAAAAGGAATTACCATCAAAGAGGAGATGGTGGATCAAACATCCCAAAACAAACGGCTCGTTGATCGCCACGAGGTAGTACGCTTTTTTCGCTCGTTGGATGGTGATATATTGATCATTTACGATACATGGACTTTAAGCAGCTGTATCGAAGATGTGGTTCAAATGTTTAGCTGTTTACTTAAGAATAATAACACCATACACTTAGTCAAACCAGGTGTTATAATTGACCGCAAAAGTGATACAATGGTCGTCCTAGGACTGATTGATCAATTGCGTCAAATTATTCAAGATGATGCAAAAAAAGGGATAGGTCGTCCTCGCGGGTCAAAATCATCCTCTAAATTCGATATTCATTTAGAACACATAATTGAATTACTGAAGAAACGTAAAAGTGTGAGTGCAATTGCCAGAGGATTAGGCGTCAGTCGAAGTTCATTAAAAGATTATATTGAATCTCGTGAACTTAAAGAAGTTGTAAGTGGCATTATCGGTATTGGAAACGATTCAGATGCAGAAGCAACAGTGATCGGAACAATTCGGTGTCCGGTTGATGAATCATATATAGAAAGGAGTAAGTATGAGTGAAGAAATAATCACCCAGAAAGGAAAAGAGTATTTGTCGGGGTGGATCCCTTGGCGTATTAAACGGTATTGGTTTTATGGAATCGTAACGATTATGGCACTGGTAATTCCATGGATTACTATTGAGGGGAATCACCTTTTCTTACTCAGTTTTGATAAACTGAAATTGCATTTGATGTTTATACAATTCGATATGCAAGAGCTCTATTTGATGCCGTTTTTACTGATGATCCTTTTTATCGGTGTTTTTGGTATTACCGTACTCGGCGGACGTGTATTTTGCGGATGGATGTGTCCTCAAACTATCTTCCGTGTCGTCTATCGTGATTTGATCGAAACCACACTTCTCGGGCTTCGTAAACGTATCAAAAACAAACAGCAAGAGCCCGATTACTCTAAGTTTGAAAACAAGCTAAAACGTCTTGTTGCTATTTTAATTTGGACAGGGTTAGCCTTTATTGCTGCTGCGGATTTGATGTGGTATTTCGTTCCGCCGGAAGATTTTTTAACGTATATACAAAATCCGATGGATCATACCGTATTGATGGGTGCGATCATCGGGATTGTCCTTTTCTTGGTGTATGACGTTATTTTCTTGCAAGAGAACTTTTGTGTCTATGTTTGTCCGTATTCCCGTATCCAATCGGTTTTGTATGATGATGATACTGTTATGGCAATCTACAACCCGAACCGTGGTGGAGATATCTATAATGACCAAAAAGAGAAACTCTTTACCAAACAAAAAGATCTTCTAGCGGTCAATACAAATGCTGAGTGTACGACCTGCGAAAGTTGTGTAACCGTCTGTCCAACCCACATTGATATTCGACGCGGGCTTCAGTTAGAGTGTATCAACTGTTTAGAATGTGTTGATGCGTGTACGGAGGTTATGGGGAAACTTGGAAAACCGAGCCTTGTTGAATGGTCGAGTGAAAAAGAGACCCTTTATATGAAAGGTAAAACGCACTATTTCCGTCCGAAAATTTTGGGCTACATCGCTATTTTGGTTATTGTGAGCATTATTTTAGGGATGATGGGAAGTAAAAAAGAGTATATGCTCCTCAACATCAACAAAGAGAACCGTTTGTATTCCATCAATAAAAATGATGAAGGAAAAGTAGAGGTTGACAATGCCTATACGTTCTTGTTGCAAAACACTCTAAATGAAGACCATGAATACTATTTTGATATTGTTGCTCCTGCTGGAATGGAAGGAAAAATCAAAATCGCAAAACCGGAGAAACCGTTTAAAGTAAAACCGGGTGTTGTTAAGAAAAAAGTTGTCATCCTTTATACGGATGAGATGTTAGTTAATGATGATCGTAAAGATACCGTTATTCCGATTACGATTAATGCGTATGCTGTAGATGCGAAAGATAAGGTGGCGGTAACACGTCAGTCGACGTTTACGTTCCCTCGTGCGGATATGCTCAAATAATAGTGTGATATACTTTTCTTTTTAGAAAAGAAAAGTACGCAAAAGAAAAGCCCCCCTTAACAGAACGCTACACTCCTCTCGGCACTACTGCCTTCGGAGTGGCTCTAGGTATGTTTCGGGGGAAAAATAATTGAAGTATCTGACCTTTTTCTCGAAAAACTTTGTTTTTCGTAGCTTTAGGGGATTGCAAAGGACTTTAGTCCTTGCCACTAAAACGGATGTATTCGTTTTAGTGCGTAACAGCTAGACTAAAACTGCTTCGCGTTGACCTGCTTCGAGGTGACCGATAACATATCCGTCAGTTGCAGCCAATGCATCTGCTACATCAGCTTCTTTAACCACCAAAATCATCCCTACACCCATATTAAATGCACGGAACATCTCATGACGTTCAACATGTTGTCCGATAAGCTCGAAAATCGGCAATACGCGGATAGAAGATTCAGTGATAACCGCACGTAGCCCCTCAGGGAGAACACGTGGGAAGTTTTCGACGATTCCGCCTCCTGTGATATGGGCGAGGGCTTGGATCTTATCTTTGAGCACTTTAAATGTTTTGACGTAGATACGTGTCGGCGTTAGAAGAGTCTCAATCAATGGTTTCC
>NZ_JBAQPS010000173.1:0-4379 GCF_049305995.1 Sulfuricurvum sp. | reverse complement strand
AATCTCATCGATACTGATCCCTTTACGCTGCATTTTAAGATAGATTGAATAATGATGCTTAACACGGCTTAGAATCTCAAAATCATCCTCATTAAAGCCGTTTTCCAACATCATTTTGGTCAGCTTGTCGCAAAAATCGTTCAAACGAACAGTAATAGAGCGAAAGTTTTCCTCCATATACATATCGATAGCTTGTTTCTCTTCACTAAAAAGATATTGAAAACTCAAATCTTCTAGGAGATTTTTCAAAAATGAAATTCCTAAACGACTAGCAATCGGTGCATACACGACAAGGGTTTCTTCAGCAATACGATGTTGTTTAGCAGGCGTTAAAGCACCTAATGTAAGCATATTATGGAGACGATCACATAACTTGACAACCAATACGCGAACATCTTCGATCGATGCTACTAACATTTTACGAAATGATAATGCTGAGGCAACTAGCTTTTCATCCGAATTAGACGGAATTAGCTGCGCATCACGAATTGTATCTATTTTTGTTAATCCCTCAACTAAATGAGCAACATCGTTTCCATAATCACATGCTATCTCTTCGATTGTGATATGCGTATCTTCGACAACATCATGTAATAATGCTGCAATAACCATCGATTCATCACCCGCGATATTTGCAACTATAGCTGCAACTAAAACAGGGTGCACAATATAAGGTTCACCACTTCTTCGAAATTGGTTTTGATGTGCTTGTTGCGAAAAAACAAGTGCACTTTGAATAGCTTTAGAGGAAGGGATGTGGCTGTATAAGTATGCAGTTGCACCTTCTACATCATTGATCCGAATTATTTTATCTATGTCGATGGCGTTCAATGATGCAACTTTAGTACACTAAATTAATCTCTAGGCACGAAGCCTTTGATGCTAATATGCCCTTCAGCAATTTCCATCAAAGCGATATCAGCCATTTTGGCTTTTTTAACATCAATATTTAATTTTGTTGTTGCTCCATTAAGAAGCTCTTCAGAGCGTTTCGCTACTGCTATAGCCAATTGATAACGATCAATATTAGCAGTTTCAAGTGCTTTTGCAGTGAGTTGTTCCAGTCTCATTTTATTTCCTTGCTTTTGGATTTATTGTACGATAGAGCAACGCTCTAGATTACCCTGAATTATTTCAAGAAGATTGCCCGGTGCAAACATGTCACAGACGATAATCGGCAATTTATTTTCTTTAGCCAATGCAATAGAAGTGTCATCCATCACTTTGATATGATCTTGCAACGCTTGCTCATATCCCAAAGCCGAAAGCTTGATTGCATCTGCGAATTTTTTAGGATCCTTATCATAGACACCATCCACTTTGGTTGCTTTGATAATCACCTCTGCCCCGATTTCAACCGCACGAAGTGTAGCAGCCGTATCCGTCGTAAAAAATGGATTCCCTGTTCCTGCGGCAAAAATAACCACACGACCACGTTCTAAATGGCGGGTTGCACGACGAACAATAAATGCTTCCGCGATTTGTTCCATCTTAATCGCACTTTGAACACGAACATGCATTCCCTCATGCTCACAAGCTTCTTGCATCGCAATCGCATTGATCACCGTTGCCAGCATCCCCATATAATCGCCTGATGTACGGCGAATAATACCATCCGCTGCCGCGCTAACACCACGAATAATGTTACCGCCGCCGATAACGATACCGACTTCAATCCCAGCATCTACAAGAGTTTTAATCTCACCTGCAATAAATTTTAGAATTTTTGTATCGATACCATGACCGTTTTCACCAGCAAGCGCTTCACCTGAGAATTTTACCAAAACACGTTTGTAGCCCATACAACTCCCTGTAAAGCATCTTTAATGTGCCCTTAAAATTACGCGTATTGTACTTTATTGTCGCTTTAAGGTTGCTTTGACTACACTAAGCTCATTATAAACAGAGAGGAAAACAAGAGGGTGAGTTGGATCAATACTCTTAAAAATTGGTGGTATCAACCTCTCAAACAACGTCAAATTTCTTATGGAAGAGGTTCCCATGCACTTGCTAACCCTCAAGAAAAAGAGCTTTTTGAGCATTCTGCCGAAGCATTTAAGAAAGGAGATATCCTTAGCGGTTTCAACCTGTTTTTATCTTCATTGATTCATCAAGATTTCACACTACCGACTTCTCACTTAACTATTAAGAGAAACGAGGATATACTCTTTTTTTCTCTCTATCAAGGGTATGCTATCGTCAAAGGGAGCGTTACTCGAACATCTTTAGAGGCACATGCTGATATTACCTTACGTGATCAACTCCATGTCGCCTTAAAACGACGATTTTTAGAACGAAATTTTCAGCTCACCTACTGCCGTTTCAGTGAATCAAAGGGGGTTGTCAGACTTTCTATCAAACTTGACAATGCAACCATCACTCCCCAAAAAATCTTTTACCCCCTTCGTGAGATTGCGCTCAATGCTGATTTCGAAAAAGAATTTATTGCTAGCGAATTTGATGAATTAGTTCTTTTGGATACAGGGCATCTTATCTCTAGAACACCTGATGAAATCGAATCAAACTACGCTTGTATGCAGCAATGGATACAAGAGACCAAACAAAGTCTGATAGGACTTTTATCCAATGACAATACAGGGATGGTTTCATTTAGCTATCTAGCCCTTTTACTCCAAATCGACTATCTTCTCCTCCCTCATAAAAAAATGGCAAAAAATATCAATGAAAAAATCAACGGCTATTTCATGGATGATGAGAAACTGACTGAAGATAAAAATGCTGATTTAGAGCAGTATTTAAATGAACTTGAGTCCATCGATAAAACAGTATTTTCGACGCAATTTTACAATGCCGCCTACACATTTTCTCCGTTTGACCAAGCAATGCACGAAGAAATTTCTGCCTTTATCGATGAATCATTAAGCAAAGTACGCTGGTATAAAAATAACCGCTCCAATTATGTCATTACCGTTATTTATCGCTATATATCTCTCTATCTCCTTTACAATTACGGTTTACACCCTTCATTGAAAGCTTTGCTCCATCTGCATGTTGAAGTCTATACCTCTGATTTTTTTCAATCTAAAAAAGAGCACCCGCTTTACAATCCCATCACAAAAATATTTGCTCGAAGTCTAATTTCAGAGCGTATCGAAGAAGCAATTGAACCGTATTTAGAACGATACAAAGGGCTTCAAAACTTTGCTGAGCATTTAAACTACAGCGATCTTGATCATTTCAGCCAAAGTTTTTATCTTCAAATCAAAAATCTCGATTATACGGAAATGTAAGCGTGAATACAACTACCCAAAAAATGGTCGAACAAATAATCGAAAGTATTGTGCAGATTACGAACCCCTATGGAAGTGGAAGCGGATTTTTGATCGACGGGCTTATCATCACCAACTCTCACGTGGTGAGCGGTCTAAAAGAGGTGCTTATCAGCACCAAAACCCTCCCAAAAACCATCGGAATCGTCATCTATGATGATCCTGCCTATGACCTCGCATTTATCCATTCACCCATTGCTATCCATCAAAAGAATCCACTTGTTCTATCCGATAAACCAGTACAAGATGGTGATGGTGTCATAGCTATTGGACATCCCTATGGACTCAATTATTCGACAACCGAAGGGATCGTGTCCAAAGCATCCCGATTACAAGGTGAAGTGGAATATATCCAATTTGATGCCGCAATTAACCCCGGAAACAGTGGAGGACCTCTCCTCAACACCTCCGCAGAAGTGGTTGGAGTCAACACTTTTATTATCCAAAACTCCAATAATCTTGGATTTGCCCTCCCCTCTTATACTCTCAAAGAAGCGTTAGATCAATTCAACAACTACAACTCCTATGACATTATCCGCTGTCTCTCCTGTAAAAACCTTATCCAAGAATCAACCATTCAAAATGACTATTGCCCTAAATGCGGAACCAAACTCGATGTTGCAAAACGACGCAGAGAAGGATACAAACCCAGTGGAGTCGTGGCATTGGTCGAAAAAATCCTCTACTCGCTACATATCAACGTCACCCTCTCTCGCCGAAGCCAGAGAAGTTGGCGATTCGAAGTCCAATCCACACGTATTGATATCAACTATTACGACAATGGCATCATCATTGCTGATTCGGCACTTTGTCGTATACCCCAAGAAAATATTGAGGAATTATATAATTTTTTATTATATGAGAATAGTAAATTGGAACGATTGCAATTTTCTATTAATGAAAATACGGTATATCTTTCCTATATTGTTGTGGACTCATCACTCAACGAAATATATGGCACATGGGCACTGCGAAAACTTTTAGACAAAGCACCGCATTATCAGAAGCTCTTAATTAAATTATTTAAAGTACTGGAACCAAAATTTGATGAGTTTGAGTAGTAATCTCTCGGCTTGTTATTAAATCCCT
>NZ_JBAQPS010000172.1:0-5174 GCF_049305995.1 Sulfuricurvum sp. | reverse complement strand
GAGATATTCCACCGATTTACCTACTGGGCTTATTTTATGGCAGTTGTGATTGCAGTGTATGAAGTGTCACGCTACAAAGTGATGCAAATCGATAAAGTCTCCATTTTGAGTGCATTAGGTTCCCTATCGACATTGCTCCTTTTTAGCGCGGTCTATACCCCGAAAATCCTAGAGTATCAATCTCGCGGTGAAGCGGCGATTGATGCATCATTTGAAGCATTACACAAAGCGAGTGAGATCGATTTCAAAATACTGTTAGTGATGTTATTGATCCTCTTTTCCCGCAGAGCTTATCTATTGGCGGTGAAAAAATGATCAAATTTGAAAACATTACCAAACGTTTCGGTAAACGCGAAATTCTAAAAGGTGTCACTTTAGAGATCGAGCGGGGGAAAACGACCGTTATTTTCGGAGTATCAGGTGGCGGTAAATCGACGATAATTAAACACATGGTGGGATTGCTAAAACCCGATAGCGGAACGATCACCTATAACGGAACTCGGATTGATAATGCCGATGAAGTGACATTGCGTGAGTTTCGCAAAAAAATCGGATTTTTATTCCAAAGCGGCGCACTTTTCGACAGTATGAACATCCGCGATAACGTCGCATTCCCGATGGTTGAGCATCAAAACCTGACTACCAAAGAACTCGATTATAAAATCGATGAAAAACTCACTATGGTGGGACTTGACCCTAAAATCGTCAAATCCCTCTACCCCGAAGAACTCAGTGGAGGTATGCGCAAACGGGTCGGATTAGCACGTACTCTCGCACTTGAACCCGAAGTGATCCTCTATGATGAACCGACATCAGGTTTAGATCCTGTTACGAGTGATTTTATCACCCAGATGATTTGTCGTTTGCGTGATGAGATCGGGATGACATCGGTACTCATCAGTCACGATATCGCCGAGAGTTTCAAAGCGGGGGATAATTACGCAATGCTCTTTGACGGTGTGATTGTCGAAGCAGGGGACAAAGAGAGGTTTAGAAATTCAACGAATGCTGTCGTTCAACAGTTTATTCATGCACGCTCTGTAGGGCCGATCGCGTTTCATTAAATAATTCGATACAATGACGTATTATGATACAAAAGAGCGTTGATGACTAAGCAAGAAGTTTTAAACTATTTGTCGTTACATAAAGAGAGATTTTATAAAGATTTCGGTGTCGTTAAAATAGGGCTTTTTGGCAGTTTTGCACGTGATCAAGCTACGCAAAACAGTGATATAGACTTAGTTATAGAAATGAATCCCAAAAGTTTAGAGAAACGTATAGCCTTTAAAAGAGAGATAGAATCTGATCTAAACCGCTCACTTGATGTCGGTTATATGAGTGCATTACGCAGTTTTATAGCCAAAGAAGTGGCAAAAGATATTATTTATGTCTAAGCGGGTAGTAGAATTTTTTATTGTCGATATTTTGATCGCTATCGAGAAAGTCAAGCGCTATACGGCAGAGTTTAATAATCCCCAAGATTTTATACACGATGAAAAAAGTTTTGATGCGACGATGCGTGAATTAGAAATTATTGGTGAAGCGACAAAACATCTGATACGTGGAAATCTTTTAGACAATGAGTGGCAGATTGTTGTCGATTTTAGAAACGTTATAGCTCATGAGTATTTTGGCATAGACAGTGATGAAATTTGGGAAGTGATTACGATCTATTTGGATAAATTTAGAGATGAAATTACTAAGTTATTTGAAAATGGTGATAAAGAAATTTTGGATGATGTTATAAAAAGTAATCTCGATGATTTTAAATACAGTACAAAAACAGTTGCGTTATTAACAAATTTATTAGAAAAAATAAAACACTAAGTCTTATCTCCCCCCAAACTTCTTCGTCCACCACTCCTGCGGAGTGAGGTTTTTTTCTCTCAAATGCTCTTCATCAAAATTAAATTCATATCGGGAACAGTATTCAAGCAATACAGCATAGGCATCATTGATTTGGGTACTCATGGCATGAGCCGTTTCTTGGTCATCTAGATGTTTGTCGGGATGCCATTGTTGCATCATATTTTTGTAACGGATTTTGATGTCGGAGAGGGTAGCTTTGTCGCTCAGACCAAGGAGCGTTTTGGCCTTTATGAGCGTGTCAAATGAGAGCATGAAACAGAGAGATTAATCTCTTTGTTGACGCATGAATGTTGGTACGTCTAGGAAGTCTTCTGTGTAGTCACCGTTGGCTACTCTTTGAAGAGCAGGACGAGCTACAACTCGTGGTTGTGCAACAGCAGTAGAAACAACTTCTTTATTTTCAAATTCACAGTTGTTAATTCCTTGTGATGCTTTTTTCTCAAAACCGGTTGCTACTAGGGTGATACGGATAAAATCTTTTGGCAAAGTTTCGTCTGTTGTTGTTCCGAAGATAACGTCGGCTGATTCATCAACGCTATTATGAACCACATCCATTGCAGCAGAGAGTTCCATAAATGGAAAATCAGGGTGCATACTAAAGTGTACCAACACCCCAAGTGCTCCGTTCACTGACATATTATCAAGAAGCGGAGATTCGATAGCATTTTTGATCGCTTCGTATGCCGCATTTTCACCTTTGTATTCGCCCACACCCATGAGAGCCAATCCACGGTGACTCATTACGGTTTGCAGGTCGGCGAAGTCAAGATTGATGTCGTTGTCACCGCTAGCTAGGATAACGCCAGATGTTCCGCTAACAGCGCGAGCAAGTACGCTGTCAACAATTTTAAAGCTCTCTTTGATTCCCATTTTAGGATCGATGATCGAGAGGAGTTTGTCATTTGGGATGACAACGATACAATCAGATTCATTTTTGAGTTCATTCAAACCGTCTTCTGCAAGTTTAAGACGTTTTTTACCCTCAAATGAGAACGGCTTAGTCACAACCGCGATCGTCAGAGCACCCACTTCTTTAGCGATTTTAGCGATGATTGGAGCTGCACCCGTTCCAGTACCACCACCGAGACCCGCTGCTACGAAAACGATATCGGCACCTTCTAGTGCATGAGCCAAATCTTCATAGCTTTCTAGGGCAGATTCTTTACCCACTTCAGGTTTCATCCCTGCACCTAAACCTTTGGTCAGTTTTGCACCAAGTTGGATTTTGGTTGCCGCTGAACCTTGTTCCAATACTTGAGCATCCGTGTTTGCAATGATCAGTTCAATACCCGGAATTTGCTCTTTAAGCATATAGCCGATCATGTTTCCGCCGCCGCCGCCGACACCGACTGCTACGATACGCGCTCCTGTGAGAGTTGTTGATTCTTCAATTGAAAATGGTTCCATGCTTGCTCCTTGACGTGATTAAAATAGTTGAGTTGCCCAGTTCCAAAATTTGGAAACAGGATTAGGTTGATCACCCTCTACGGGTTTTTTTTCTGTTATATTGACCATTTTTTGTGGTTCTGCTTTTTTCTCTTCCTTGATCAGTGGTGGGGTTGGTATTGCTGATGGTGGAATAGGAATAGAGGTAGAAGAATCAAATTTAGGTACATCTTCTTGAATCATATTGTGTGATGGCATTGGTTCTTCACTCGTATGGCGCATACGTCGATTGACATCAATTTCGTATGGAGTATAACCTCCTGCAAGATATTTAACTAGTCCTACGGCACCTGAATACGATGGGTCTCTTAGGGTATCAAAAAGACCCCCAATATCGGTTGGTTTAGCGAGACGTACCGGCATATTATCTAAAATAGCGACGGCAAGTTCACGTAAACCTTCAATTTTGGTAAATCCACCGGTGAGAACAACACCGGCTCCCATATGTTCTTTGAGACCACTTTTTTCAATCGATTGGGCGATAATCATTAAGGTTTCTTCAACACGTGCGTAGATAACGTTATGAACGACTTCGAGTGAAACTTCATGACTCGAATTTTCATCACCGATGACGGGAAGTTCAATGAGATCATTGCTCGGAGTGTAGAGAGATCCATAATTGATTTTAACATTATCCGCTGTATGAAGAGGCGTATGCAATGCCATTGATAAATCGTTGGTGATATGATTTGATCCAACCCCTAAAAAATCATTGTAACGTATAGCATGACCGGAATGAATAACGATGTTACTCGTGTTTCCACCCATATCGACCACAGCGGCACCGAGCTCTTTTTCATCCGCATTAAGAACGGCGATCGCTGAAGCGTATCCGCTGAGGACAACACTCTCGACATCAACACCGGCAGCTTTAACCGCTTTACGGAGATTATTGAGATTGGATTTTTGGGTCGTGATGATATGAGTTTCAACTTCTAATCGAGCAGCGTTCATCCCTAGAGGATCTTCGATAAAATCTTGGTCATCTACTTTGAAGTTGTACGGAAGGGCATGTAGAACTTCAAATTCATTAGGAATATTGGCATTATACAGTGAGGTATGCATAACCCGTTGAATTTCATTAAGGCTGATCTCTTTGTTTGGGATATTGACGATACCGCTTGAATTTAAACTTTTGGTATAGGCACCGGAGATAGTGACAATGGCACTGCGAAGTTCGGTTCCGGCAACGCGTTTTGCATCGTTCAAGGCACTTTTAATCGATTTACTTGCCAGTTCGATATTAGTGATACTTCCTTTACGAAGACCTTGCGCTTTTGCGATGCCGGCTCCGATGATTTGTGCGCTGTTATCATCATCGATTTCAGCGATGAGCGCACAAACTTTTGTTGAGCCGATATCAATGGCTAAAACAGTTCGTTTCAAATCAGATCCCCTCTACATAGATTTCAACTGGATACTTACCTTCAAGCGTTTTAATTAAACCTTGATCTAACAAGCTCCCTTTTAGCTTGTCTGCGGTATTCCCTTCCGCTATTGTTTTATCTTGAAGCAACTTTTGTTCCAAAACGTTATAGATTATAACATTTCCACTTTCTAACGTGATAAAACCTTGTTTTTGTTTGGATGTAAAGAGTTTTGATAAAAATTCAGACCCTTCTTGAGGGCTTAACCCTGCTAATTTTGTATTATCTTTACGTGTCAGGAAATCGGTAGTCGTACCAGTAAATGTTTTATAACTGTTTTGGGCTAACTCTTGAAGCTTAGTTTTTTTTGCTTCATTCATATAAAGAGCACTAACATTTGTTTTGGCTTCTTCATAGCTCATTGGGTGTGAAGGGTTGGTTTTTTCTAATTTAATGATAATGTAATTGTTCTCCGCTTTACGAGGTTTGAGG
>NZ_JBAQPS010000171.1:0-1685 GCF_049305995.1 Sulfuricurvum sp. | reverse complement strand
CAACTTTTTAAATCTCAATTGATCTACAATAATTGAAAACATTTTTTTCCTATTCAAAAAATAATTTTAGGTGCAACAGTGATACACCACATTGATGAAAACCAATGCTCCAACTACGATTATTTCTTTGTTTTATTCCCGCATAAATGCGAGAATAAAGTGATTAGCCTACAGCAACATAGTAAGTAATATTTATAAGAATTAAGATAATAAATCCAAATAATAAATATTTCAGAGGATA
This sequence comes from Sulfuricurvum sp., assembly GCF_049305995.1. Classification (GTDB taxonomy): domain Bacteria; phylum Campylobacterota; class Campylobacteria; order Campylobacterales; family Sulfurimonadaceae; genus Sulfuricurvum. Next base: position 1,444 of record NZ_JBAQPS010000171.1, on the reverse strand, counting down.
TAATTCATTTTTTTGTTTTGATACTTTTAAAGCATAATATATCAGTAATACCGATAAGATGGCACTCAAAATATCCAAAAACCATGAGTCAATTTCTATAATTCCAACTACTAAACTCAGTAAAATAACTAAAGTAATTTTTCGGTCATTATGCTTATGATTATAGATAAGATAGATTATGGAAAATAATCCAAATTCATAGATTATCCAAAAAAATATATCTATAATAGCCATTATTATCTTCTTCTAGAAAATCTTATATTTCTTTGATACACTCTTCCATTTAAAGTCGGTGCATTTAAATATTGCCATCTCGACATGACACCAACGCCTACAGCTATTGGCAACCACAGTATCTCCCCCTCAGTCGCTTTCATCTCCGCACCATCCAGTGCTACCGCCTGAGTCGTCAAACCATCACCGAACAGTGCTGCATGTTCCGTCGCATTTAATCCCGTAAAACTTAGCTCATTTGCCGTTGGTGAAGCAAACGCCACTGAACACATTACCGCTGATGCAACCAATGCTGTAAAACTTTTTTTCATAATAAACTCCGAAAATAATATCACAAATACTTAAAAATATTTGTGTAAGTGATAGTATCTCTCTCTCTCTCTCTTAGATTCTCGTTAAATTATATTTTATATGAAATATTTTGTGTGCATTTGTTACACTTTTATACTTTTATTTGTTATTTAATAATTATAAAATCAGAAAATATATTTTAGTATTACTAAAGTACTTAAAAATGGTATAATTTTCGTATTACTCTGCTAAAGAAGCAACCATGCATACTCTCACCCTAAAAACAGATGACACCTTTTATGAAATGCTCAATGATATGGTCAAAAAGCTCGGCATTACCAAAAGTGAACTTGTTCGTCGATCCATAACTCATTACCGAGAAAGCCTTGTCGAAGAGCAACTCAAAGAACGGATGAAGAACGCCTCTTTAAAAGTTCGTAATCACTCTATCGCTATTAATCGTGAGTTAGATGTTACATTAGACGATGGTTTATCATGAAACGCGGAGAGATCGTTTTAGCCAATCTCAATCCTAAAAAGGGTTCAGAGATGGGCAAAGTTCGCCCCGTTGTCATTGTCCAAAGCAATCTATTAAACGCTGTCTCTCACCCATCATCGGTCATTATTCCCCTCTCAACACAACTTATCGATGACGCTTATCCGTTACGTTATCGAATCACCGCACGATCCTTACTTCAGCACGATTCGGATGCTGTTATCGATCAGATTCGAGCCGTTGATAACGCCCGTATCACTTCCGATATTTTAGCAACTCTTAGTAGCGAAGAGATGGCGCAGATCGATGTAATGATAAAATTGGTGTTGGGGTTAAAATGACATCAATTGGAGAAATTATAGATTCCCGTATTTCTCCTCATATTCACGAATCCGCGATAACACTTCATTCACACTTTCGGTG
>NZ_JBAQPS010000170.1:0-1640 GCF_049305995.1 Sulfuricurvum sp. | reverse complement strand
TTTAAAATATTGTTTAAAGTATATCTCTCCTAAAGCTCTATTTATACCACTTTGTAAAATAAAACGAGGAATCTGTTTTTTAATATTAGATGACAAAGTTGATACTTCAAGAATATTACTATCAGCTGATTTTTTTATTTGAAGTACATCTTTTCTTGGAGAACTCAATGTATTTTCTAATTCAGAGCCTAAATCTAATTTGAAATTATCAATGGAAACTTCAAAATTACTATTATCAAACCAGTCCTCTTCAACACTAAAAATATTTCCTAATCTACTCGTATATTGAATTGATAACTTTTGCAAAATATCATTTACCTTAGTTTCATACGCTGAAATATTTAAGCTATAAAAACCATTTTCTTCTAATTCTGTAAAAACTTCTTGAGCAATATCAAAATCAATCATATTATTCCATGAATATAGAAAGCCATAAATAGAATAAGTAATATATGTTTTACCTGTATTATTTTGTCCACATATAAGTGTAAAATCATTAAGTGTAATTTGTGTATTTTCTATAAGTCCAATATTTTCAAGTTTAAAACTTACCATTCAATTGATTCCTTTCATATTTTTTCATGCTAAATAAAAAGTCACTTCCACATTAAAAATAAATTAGTTATATTGTAACCAACCTTTTATAAAACAGTGAAGATGTTTGACACTAATCCAAACTAATCACCAGTCCAAAATCCATCGCACAGCACTAATACACATTTTAAGGGTATCGCATTTTGCGATACCAGAATATCGATCTCTTCATTGGTAAGCTGAAACATAAAATCCTCAGGGAATCATCACTATTACGTTTCACCTGTTCTCTGAGACGGATGGGTTTTACACCATATAACTCTGCTAAATCACGGTCCAACATCACCTGTAGGTGTAAATCTTGTTCTGGATGGTGTGTTCATCTGTCATGACAATATCATTCATCCAAAAACTCGCTTTCGTTGCAATTGCACAATTTTATCTATTTTATCTCTACATACCAAACAAAGTAAAAAAATGACAAACTAAAATATTTTATTCGCTTACTATCTCGATCACCCGTCCAAACGGAATATCCTTTATGATAGGTGCAATCCAAAGCACTTCATACGGCGGCTCATACGGAGGGAATTTTCCCTCCAAATCGGTGAAATAGAGCAAGAGTTTCGGACGGTGTATCCACGACTCAATCAATTCGAATACGGGTCTAAAATCAGTCCCCGCACCCCCTCTGAGTGTATAGATGATAGCCTCTCCCCGCTCAAATGTCTCATAGGAGCGGATTCGATCATCGCAGACAATCAGATCGATCGTGTAAGAGCCAAACAGTTCCGTGATCGATTCGACCTCACTAATAAATTGCGAGAGTAGCACCTCATCAACCGATCCCGAACTGTCAATCGCGACGGCTAGTTCTAAATGACGGGAGTGTACCCCCGGCAGATAGACGCCGTCATACAGGAGCTTTTTACTAGGAGGGATAAGAGTGTAATCACTCACATAATACCCCCCAACCCTCTCACGTAGTTCACTACGCCAATCGATGAGAGATTTTTTATTCGGTTGAATCAAGTGATGGATCGCTTCGCTGAGGGGATCTTGTTTCTCCAGTGCCTCTTCTGAGCGTTTTTCACGCTGTGCACGAG
>NZ_JBAQPS010000169.1:0-3149 GCF_049305995.1 Sulfuricurvum sp. | reverse complement strand
TATTATCACTCCATGATGCTTTCCATCGATAAAGTTCTGCAAGTATTGTTAGATATGCATTAGGATTAACCCATTGTTTAGGGGATGAATCAATAATTAATAAAGTATTTGAGAGATTAATATTTTTATCCAATTGAAGTAAGTCATCATTATTGATAGCAACGCATCCACGTGTAAATGGGTCACGTGAACCACTAAATGGGACACCATGAATCCAAATCCCATCACCACTTTTTCCTTGAATTTTGTCATATAGATTAGGATATGAGGTCACAAATGCCATCGGACCATAAAAAGGATCAACATTTTTTTTCTTTTCAATAAACGTATAAATACCTATGGGAGTTTTTAAATCCCCTTCTCTTTTTTTATCTCCTGCATTTTTACCGGTAAAAGCGCCGTAGCGTTTTTTAAGTGAAAAACGTTTCTGGAGATCCGGTGTATATAGCTCAAGAGAGCCTTTTTCTTTACTGACGGTTAAGAGTGATAATGCACGTTCAAAATAACCAAAACGGAGATCTTTATTAAAAAGTGAATGAGACCAATATCCGGGGTTAGAAAACTCTTTTTCAAGAAGTTTTTTACCTCCATTTTTGTAGAGGATAATGTTTTCTGAAGAAAATAGGGCACTAACCAATACGAAACCAATAATGGCGATTTTTACCATTCATATCCTAAATCATTTAAAAATTTTTTATCACTTGTCCAACCTTTTTTTACCGATACAAAAAGCTCAAGGTAAATGGGTTTTGCTGCTAATCTTTCAATTTTTTCACGAGCATTTTTTCCAATACGTTTGATGGCAGTACCACCTTTTCCGATGATAATACCTTTTTGAGAATCTTTTTCGACGATAATGGTGGCACGTATATGTTCCACAGGGGTGTCTTCATCGATTTTATCGATAATAACATCAGATTCATAAGGAATTTCATCACTGATGTTTTCGAAAATAGCTTCACGAATAAACTCTTTATAAATATCACGTATCATTTCAGTCGTGATATTATCGGGATCGTACAAGTATGGGGATTCATCAAGATATTTGACAATCGTATTAAGCAAATCGTTTTTTCCTACATTTTTGGTTACAGACATTGGAATTAATGCTAAAAAATGATCATTAAAACGGTTGTATTCACCTATTTTTTTTAGTAGATCAGACTGAGATATTTGATCAATTTTACTGAGAACAATAATATGTTTTCGTTTATCGGCATTGAGTTCTAAAAACTTTTCATAATGGATGGTTTTGTCTGATGCGGGAGCGAGATAAACGACGATGTCGCAATCTCCGATAGCTTTAAGTGCTTCTTCAAGCATGTATTGATTGAGCAATTTTTCAGCATGATGAAGTCCGGGGGTATCAACAAAAATGATTTGATTTTCTTGATGCATAACAATAGCATTTGAGCGTTTACGGGTAGCATTGGCTTTTTGGCTGACCAAAGCGATTTTTTCGCCTAAAATCCAATTCATAAGAGTGCTTTTACCCGCATTAGGCCGCCCTACGAGAGCTACAAATCCTGCTTTATTCACCTTTAATCTCTAAACGTAATATTGCATGAATACCATGACCAAGCTTTAGATCAAGATCATGTAAGCCGGTTGTTTTGATACCGTGTTTAGCGTCAAGCTCTTTTTTATCAATTTCAATATTATGTTGCATCTTCAGAGTATCTACAATTTCTTCTTTTGTTACTGCACCGAACAGGTGTCCAGTATTTCCCAATTTTTTCGTTATTGTTACTTTAATATCAGCAAGTTGAGTTTTGATAGTGTTAAGACGTTCAATTTCTGCTGCTTCATTTGCAGCTTTTTTCTTTTGTTCAGATTCATATTTTTTTAAAACTTCATTGGTTGCAGCAAGAGCAAGTCCTTTGCCGATTAAGAAGTTTTTTCCATAGCCATCAGCTACTTCTTTGATTTCACCGGTTTTACCGACACCTTTGACATCTTTAGTCAATAATACTTTCATTTATAATCCTTAATTAACCGCGAACGATTTGGCCGCCGTAAGAGACAATCCCATGTGCAAGATTGGAAACTTTAGAGTAACCCATGTCGTGCAAGATACGTTGACAGTGAGCACTTCGGCTTCCTACGTGACAATACACAATAATGTGTTCATTTTTCTCTAATTTAGATTCTGTAAGAGTTTGGAAGAAACTGCTGGTTGGAACCAAAATATCAGCTCCTGCAATACGCCCCATTTTCCACTCCATCCACTCACGAACGTCGACCACTTTGAATTTAACCATACCGAGGTCACGTGCTTCAAAAAGAGATGTTAATTCGTCGCTGTCTAGATCGCTTTTGTGCAATAGCATTTCACACTCTTCTTTGGTCAAGCCGCGAGAGTGCTGATGAGTAACCTCTTCGATTCCCATCTCTAATCGTTTGGCTGCTGCAAATTCAGGTGTACAAAAAATTTGACAGTGACATACTCCTTCTTCTGGGAGCTCTTTTTCAATAGCTGTTGTACAGGGACAGAGACGATTATCGGTACTTTGAAATTTACCCTCTACCTCTTCAACCATATAACATGGGCAAAAGCGTTTGCTGTACATCATTTTATTACGAGCAAGCCCGAGTTGAACACCCTCGTTGATCTCTTCTTGCGGGTTGTAAGACCAACCGAATTGACTGATGACTTTATCGGTAAATTTAATTGTTTTTTCGAGTTCCGCTTGGAACTCATCCGAATTCATATCTATTTTGATGATGCTCATACGTAAATTCCTTATTTGTTTTTGCGTGCTTTACCGGCAATGATAAAACGGAGTGCATTGAGTTTAATGAACCCGCCTGCATCTTTTTGATCGTAAACGGAATCTTCTTCAAAGGTACAATACTCAGGGTTAAACAATGAAAGATCCGAACTGCGTCCGACAACCATAATATTCCCTTTGTATAGTTTCAAGCGGACATTTCCACGAACATTTTGTTGCGTTTTATCAATCGCGGCTTGGAGCATTTCACGTTCCGGAGCGAACCAAAATCCGTTATAAATCAGTTTAGCATAGCGAGGCATCAACTCATCTTTGAGATGAGCTTCTTCACGATCCAGTGTCAACGATTCGATAGCACGGTGGGCTTTAATCATGATCGTTCCCCCAGGAGTTTCGTAACACCCACGACTTTTCATG
>NZ_JBAQPS010000168.1:0-8114 GCF_049305995.1 Sulfuricurvum sp. | reverse complement strand
TACACCTGCTTATAATTACGCCCTCTTTATAACACTGGACGAGTAGGAAAGCGGCTGAATCCACCTCCCTGCTAAGGAGACGTACTGGCAACGGTACCGAGAGTTCGAATCTCTCCTCGTCCGCCACAAGTGCCTATTTTAGGGAATTCCAAAGCCTTTTTAAAAACCCCGATTTTTTCTATCCTACCCAAAAACCTTAATTATAAATCGAAATTGACCTATCAAATGTCTTGTAGTTTTGATCCAAATAAGCCACATAAATATTAAAAACCATCTCAGTCGATGAGTGTCCCAAGAGCTGCGCAAGTTCAACAGGTGTTACCAAATTACGATATAGCATATTTGTCGCATAGGTATGGCGGGTGTTGTACGGACGGCGGTATTCGATTTTGAGAGATTCGAGTGATGGTCTCCAGTAGCGATCCACAAAGACGTTGGTATCTCTGTACGGCTCGTTGTATTGAGTTTTGAAAAGGTAATCATGATCGTGGGAGTTGTAAAGCTCTTCGATGAGTGGGTACAATGAATCGAGTATTGGGATATCGCGCTTTGATCCACGGGTTTTCGGTTCTGATTCTCCAAAGCGTGAGCGGGTACGACGGACCTTAAGTATTCTGTTTTTTAGATCAATGTCCTCTTTTTTAAGTCCGATGATTTCCCCGCTGCGCATACCGGTGAAGAAAGCTATGTTCAGATAGTTTCGATAGTTGCTCATTTCGGCACTTTGAATAATGTCACGGACTTGCTGCGGGGTGAACGGATGAATGAGCGGTTTTTCCATTTCAGGAGGGCGAATACGGGAGACGGGATTTTTTTCAATGAGTTCATCGTAGAGAGCTTCATCGAAGATTCCCTTGATTACGCTGATATAGATTCGTTTAGACTTTCCACCAACATCGTCTATATCAAAGAGCCACGATTTAATATCGGATGTTTTTATCGAGTTAATAGGTAAATCTTTGAAGATCGGAAGCAATCGAAGTTCTATAATGCTTTTGTATTTTTCAAAGGTTGAATTTTTTAGCTCTTTTTGTTTGAACTTCAAATAAAGATTGGCGTAGTGGTCAAAGGTCATTTTGAAATACTTTTAGGAAAAGTTTCATAATTGGCATTTATATAAGCTTGAGTAGCTTGAAAAGTTAAAATAGAACCTAAAACGAAGCCTAATGAAAATACAAACCAAACTAATAATTGTGCAGAAATAAAACGCTTAAAATCAAATTTCATAATCATACCCCCACGGATTTGAGATATAAGTTGTTTCCTCTTCGAACGGATTATATATATCCGCTCTTATTCGTGCCAATGTAGTGACATAAGGACGATCTTTTAAAGGAACATGAATATTTTCGGTAAAAGGATTACCCATGTACATATCGCTCAAAGAGACGGTTTTACCCGCGAGAAGTCCACGGGAGATCATTTCATTATGAGTATGAGCATAGTGATGAGGATTAACGGTTTCAAGATTGATGCTGGTGTAATACTCGTATAGCTCAAAATCTGACATTTTGAGAGGTTGCGGTGTAGGTTTTATGAGTTCACCGTCACGATAGAGATAATAATCGTGTTCGATGAATACGTCGATATAGTTTTTTTGGATCGGTTTCATCCAAGTAGAAGTGACGGGTTCGAGCTTACGAGGTTGAGTTTTTGGACGGTCTTTAAACTCTCCGAGCTGTTTGAGCGGTGTATCGCTTCCGATGTATCGGAGAGTGAGAACGCCACGATCGTATTCAAGAGTTCGACCGTTATCTTCGATAAGGATAAAATAATCATCTTCTTTATTCCACTCACAGAGCATGGGTTCACGAATGTTTAAATCGGTCAAGTGATACCAATCTTTTTCAATAGCGAATACCTTTTGATAGACCCATTGCGGAACGGTAGAGTGAGAGGTGGTGATCCGTCTGATCTTATGTTTTATGTACCATGATTGGAGATAGTTTAAAGCCTTTCCGGTTCTCAAGTCCATGAATGATTTAGTGGCGTATTTCATGATGTAGCCTACGGGATTATGTAAAAGAGTAATAAAGCCATACATATCGCCCTCATTGAAATCAAGCCCAATTTTTGGAAACCGTTTATGACGTTTGAAAAACTCTTTATCATCTTCGGTCATAAGCTTACTATTACGAGGAGCGGGGAAGTATCGGACGAAGTCTTTTTTAAATGACTCTATGTAATCTTCGGGGATCCACAATAAAACATGGAAATGCGGTACGCCGTCTTTGTGAGGTTCGGCAGCTTTGAGGTAGATAAATTGGTTTCCATCTTTTTTGATTTTTTTGAAAGCGTATCCCGATGAATAGTGATACCATTGAAACGCTAAGACGTTGTAGCAGTCTTTGATCGTGAATTTGGAGCGAATATTGATCTTATCGCGTAGGAAGCCGTAAACGTCGTTATTTGGAATGTGACGGAGGTATTCTTTTTTCTCTTTGTCTGATTGTCGATCCCATTTGGAATAGTTAGCGGTGAGCAGTTGACGAAAGAAGCCATCTAGAGTGATGGTGAGAAATACGGGTTTAAGATTTTGAGATTTGGCAAGATCGGACATGGTGTTAATCTTGTTGGAGAGCTGGGAGTAGTAACGCTCTGAGATGTTCGCGGAAAATGAAACATCGAGAAGGCTTTTTACTTGACCCGTCCCAGTATGGAAATGATTATTTGATAGGTAAGATTTTTGACCGTCTATTTTTTCACGGCAGTATTTGAGATCGTTGGGACTAAGTCCGTATTTGTAACTCATGGCTATCACTCCTTTTTTAATTCAATTTTTAATCTAAAGACTCGTTATAGATTTTTTGTAACTGTCCTAACTTCCCTAAATCACTTTGAAGAGACGAGAGAGAGCGGGAATCATCGACTATGTAAGGGGTAATAACGAGCAAAAGCGTGTCGGACTGATTAACGGCCGTCTTATGATCGAATACAGAACCGATATAGGGAAGATCAGAAAGAAAGGGAACAGAGCTTTTATTGTTTGTTTCGTATGACTTCACAAAACCGCCTAGTACAATCGTTTCACCGTGATGAAGTATAGAATCCGTCTTAATCTGCTGCTTAGAGGTCACAGGTTGATTATTTGAATCGACAGAGGGCAACACGTTCTCTAAAACAGCATCGAGAGTGAGAGTGAGTTTGTCTTTAGAAGCAACGAGAGGTTTAATGGTGAGATTTAACCCAACGTCGGAGCGGTCAAGAGAGTTAGTAGTACCCGCCGCGCCCGTTGTGCTACCTTTGAGAAATGAGAGAGATTTACCTACCACGATTTTTGACTCTTTATTGTTAAGGCACAAAATGGAAGGATCGGAGATCGTTTTAGATACGCCCTCACTTTTGAGAAGATCAAGTGCTGCACCAATCGTTAAAAGCTGATTCACATTACCGAGAGAAGAACCGAGCGAAGAGGTGACAAGAGCATTAACAGTGGGAGAAGATGATCCGCCGAGATTTCCCGCAAAGGTAAAAAAGTTCGAAGAGGAAACGATACCGCCATCTATTCCGTATTTAATACCGATTTTAGAGCTTAAATCATTGTTTAGTTCTATGATGCGAAATTGGATATAAACTTGAAATTGTTCACGGTCAAGATCAGAGATAAAAGACGGGAGACGATCAAGCAACTTAGGATCACCCGAAGCGAAAAGAGTGTTTGATTCCTCATTGATCGAAAAAGAGATAGAAGTATGATTGTTATCCCCTGAATAGATAGATTTGAGAGTAGATAAGACCGAAGAAGCCGAAGAGTTGACAAGACGAAACGATTTAAAAGATTGATTGATAGGGAGAGGGGCGATATCAATTTGGTTGATAAGATGCTCAATAAGTTTGATATTTTCAGGAAAATCTGAAACCACCAAAGATTGAGACGAAGCTACACCGAAAGCAGAACCCGAAGCAGAGAGGAGAGAATTAACGCCCTCTAAAATCTGAACAACATTAGAGTATTTGATTTTGATTACTTTAGAAGCATAAAGGGAAGAATCCCGAGAGCCGAGAGAGCCGCCACGATGATTTTTTAAATCCTTTGCAGGGACAACGTAATAAAATCGACCTTTATCAACAAGACCGTAACCATTAATCTCTAAAGCAGTTTTTACCAAAGGGAGAAGATCACGCCCCGTGATGTTCTGATTCGAAAGGTAATCGATAGAGCCGGTAATGTCATCCGTTAAGATAATGTTTTTCTTCATGGAGTTAGAAGCCATGCGCAAGAACTCAATAAGGCTCATGTTGTTTAGTGTAGAGACAAGCGGAGGCGGTGGCAACATTGGAACCGAAGCCAAAGGGACACTGACGGGAGGTTTTAAAGCCGGAACCGCACCAAACAAAGAGATAGAAAGACAAATAGACAAAACGAAGCGAATCATTGAGCACCACCTACGACAGAATTTACGGGAGGGGAAGAGACTTGATTAGAAGCAGATGAGGGAATAGACCAAACCCCAAGAGCCGTGAGGTAATCTTTTGAGACGGAATAAAGACGATCATTGTAAACCGTGTCAAAGATAACCACCGTCGAAGAGGTTATGAGCTTATTAGAGAAATATTTTAAACTGTCCTCAAAGTACAATTTCGGGATATAGTGAAGCTGTACGGCGGGATCAATACGAGCGCATGAAGTTTGATCGCAACGAACACGGATAAAAATAGAGTTAGAATCGAAATTAGGAACAGCAGAGGGAGCGGAAGCAGTCGTAGAGGGGGAAGTATTAGAAACGGGTTCAGATTCGTCGGTTTGATCGGTAGATAATTTTTCAGAAGTACGATCATAAAAAGATTTACCAATAAAGAAAATAAACAACAAAGCAAGGATGATATAACCGATGAATTTATGAACAATCTTTTTAGGTTTGTGAAGATCACCCGATTTATAAAGATCGAATATCTCAGATTTAGCAGTAAGAGAATCCGAAGAATAATTATTTTTTTTAGAGTAAAAATCGTCAGAGTAGAAAAAATAACGGAAGCGATTATTTGTCAGAGATTTAGATTTTGGTTGAGCGTCTATAAATTCTTCAGTATGAGCTTTATAATCTGAATGCATAAGAGAAGGACGATGGATGATGATGAGTATATCATGACCTAAGTGTCCGTGATAACCGTGCCACCAAACCAAAACAGGATCGGAAGACTTTTTATAAAAACGATATGCTTCATCGATCACAAAGAGAGCAGGAGTGAGCTTATGATACCGAGCATATTTTAAAAGCTCCTCATCTGATTTATCAGCCTTTGCCATTTCATGAAGTTTGGATAAATGCTTATAAAAAACATCCCAATCAAGATAAATAGATCTTTTTATTATATTGGTGGATTCTTGACGACCTAAATCATCCTCATCACACTCAACAGAAATAGAATAATTATCATCTTTTAAAATTTCATTAACATGATCGTGTTTGAAACCACCAATATTAGTGTAGAGATAATGATGCTTATTGAAATCTTTAGATTTTGGATTTAAAAAGTTAGAGAAAATATACCAAACAGCGCGATAAGATTTACCCGAACGTGGCAAGCCTGTGAGGATAGTAATCATGACCGTACAAAAGCGAGAACTTGTTTAACGCCGAATCCCGCCACGACTATAGTGATATACAAAGCGAGAGCCTGAATAAGACCGAGCTGATAAGCGATAGAGAGAATCGGAGAGGTAACGATATACGGTTTCACCATATTAAAAAAGAAAGTGAGAGCGGCAGCGATAATACCCGTAAAAATTGCGAAAAACATCATCTTCATAACGATTGGATGTCGAGTTAAAAAAGCAAAAGCAGAAGCTAAAAAACTTGCGAGAGGGATTAAAAATACAGGCATATCAAGCTCCGAAAGATACTACAATAATGAAACCACCGACGGCGGCAACGAAAAGCAGTATATTTTTAATAAGATCGAGGGGGAGTTTATTGAATAGGTTTTGATCGAAGAGTACGAATGTTTGACCCAAGAGTGAAAATGAATACGTAGGTACATTCTGACCCGAACCCATGTTAGCGATACCGAGTGGATCAGTATAGACGAAACCGCTAAAAGAGCCTTTTATTTGTCCGTCAAAATTTCCGAATTGATCCGAACCGTCAGATAATGAAACGTCAAATTCACCATCTTCAAAACCATCGGCAATCTTTTTTAAATGTGATTCAGATTTTGCAGTGTTCGTTTTAATATCATTTAAAACAGCCGTATAATCTTTAGAATCACCAGTGGTAGGACTTGTTACATTACCGTCAGGATTAACAGCAGGTTTATAATTTGAAGGGATAACTTTACCGCCATTTTCACCAGAAACAGTAGGAGCTTTATTCGTGTTAGGGATAGTTGAAACAGTCCCATCGGCGTTCTGAGAAGTAGTAAAACCCGTTCGAGTAACAGTAGTAGTAGTGGGAGAAGTATGAGTGGTTACAGTTGCAATATTTTGTTCATAATCATAAGTTATTTCTTCCAATCCAGTCGGATCAATAGGAGTATAAAGTTCTTGAGTATCAGGATTAACATTTGCAGAATTTTGCATTTGTTCAATTACAGAATCAGGAACAACTAAAGCTTTTTGAACTTTACCAGTCACGGGATCAGTTTGAGTAACAGTTTTTCCCGAAGTGTCAGGGGTAGAAGACTCTTTATAATCCAATAAATCTACACGAATTGCACCCGAAAGATCAGGAGCAGAATCAGATTTAGGTTTAATAGTAGGATTATTAAGAACATTAGCAGCGTAGGCGATACCACCACCAACAGCGGCATGAGTAGAAACAGAAGCAAAACCAGCAGTGCCTAAAATAGAAGCACCAACAGCCAAAAGACCAAAACCAGTGGTAGCGACTTTACCAAATAAATAAGCAGCACCCAAAGCAGCAGAAGGATTTTTATACATTCGTGTTGTCCAATCGTTTGGATCAATACAAGAACCGTCAACATAATACATCCCACCAAAATCATTACAGCCCGTTTTATTACCCGTGTAATAAGCGTAAGAAATAACGGCGCAAGTATTAGAAGCTGTTAAATATTGACCAGAAGGGCAAGAAGTGAGAGGAACTTGACAAACTTGTTTTCCCGTCAATTCGAATAAAGATTGACCCGTAGGACAAGCAGTCCATGTATAGTAATCACGCCATTGTGTATAATAATCATAATAATAACCATTAGAAGAAGGAACTTTGTAATGATGTTGAAAGTAACTACCGCCTACATCCTTCCAGTAAGAAGATGAATTGGTAGTTTGTGCTGTGGTGTATAAATTTGGACCATCGTACTTAACCAAGACAGCAAATAAATCAACCGAAAAAAGAGTTAAAAACGCTAAGAGCGAAAGTTTCGTTTTCATTAGATACGTCCTCTAAAGATTGAAAACCCCGCAGAAGCGATGTAATACAAAATGGAGAGTGAAGCGGGAAGACTAAAGAAAAAATCAAATGAGGGATCACCCGTTATTTTGAACACGAGAAAAGAATTCATTATTTAACCTTCCAAATAAAAAGACCAAGCAAAGCACCGCTAAAAGTTCCCGCAATTGCCATCGCAAAAGCATAATCTTGTTTAGTCATGTTTAAACTAGAAGCCCTAGCCGATACGTTAGACATATCGACAGCGGCGAGGAGATCAGGAGCAAAAACCGCCGCAAAAGTGAGAGAAATAAGGATTAATTTTTTCATAGATCAATCCCTAAATTTTCCAGAAGGAACTAAAGTTCTTTCCATAAGTTCCCAATCTGAATCAGTGTACTTATCCCAAATAGGATCATGAGTAGGCTTAGAGGAGCGAGTAGCTAAAAATTCCTTACCTTTTTGATCGATGATATCAGAAAATTTTTTTTCATATTCAACATAAGACGAATTACCAAAATTTGGAAACTCTTGTTGATAAAAATCTCTTAAATTCTTTTTTTCTTCAAAAGATTTTAAACGTTTTTTCTTCTCTTCAATAGTTAAAACCTTTCGATTTTTTTTCTGAAGATTTCGGCGAGATTTAGCCTTTTGTTTTTCAGACATAGATATTTTTTGATCTTCTTTAAACTTCTCAATCTGTTTCTTTTTATTTTCGCGTGTTTGTATTTTTCGAATTTGTTTATATTCACGATTGATTTTAACGTCTTCATTCAGCAATTC
>NZ_JBAQPS010000167.1:0-5293 GCF_049305995.1 Sulfuricurvum sp. | reverse complement strand
AAAGCGCGAACTCTTTCATTTTACCGACACCTCCGATGAGTGTATCAAATGCGGGAAGTGTATCCCTGTCTGTACGATCCACAACGTCAATGCCGATGAGGTAACCTCTCCTCGCGGATTTATCGATTTGCTCGGTGCCTATGAGCGGGGTCAGCTTGAACTCGACAAAAATGCCAAAGCGATTTTTGAGAGCTGTTTTTTATGTACCAACTGTACCGATGTGTGCCCTAAGGCATTACCGACTGATATGGTGATTGAGCAAGTACGTGCCGATCTCGCCGATAAATACGGGATTGCATGGTTTAAGAGGGTGTTTTTCTATCTATTACGCCACCGCAGCACCATGGATATTTTGTTTAAACTCGGGTACGTATTTCAGACGTGCGGATTTAAGCTCAAAGCAGAGATCAATTCGATGCAGCCGCGCTTTAATCTCCCGATCATCAAAAAAGATCGATTGTTGCCGTCGATGGGAAAAACCTCGTTTATGAACAGCTATCCTGAGAATATTCCCAACGGTGGGAAACGACGTGTGGCGATTTTTATCGGGTGTTTGGCAAACTACAACTATACCGAGATCGGTAAGGGACTTTTAGAAATTTTAGAGGCATTGAATGTCGATGCCTTTATCCCCAAAAAACAGTTGTGCTGTGGGGCACCTGCTTATTTTACGGGGGATTTTGCGACGGTCGATCATAACGCCAAAAAGAACATCGTCTATTTCGAGAGTTTTATCGATGAGGTCGAAGCGATTATTATCCCCGAAGCGACGTGCAGTGCGATGATCAAAATCGATTATGAGCACTTTTTCCACGATCAGCCCGAATGGTTAGCACGCGCCCAAAAACTCAAAGGTAAAATTTTTATGGCAACCGAGTGGCTGGAGCAAAAGACGGAGCTTAAAGCGCTGTTGGCATCCAAAGGTCGCGGTGATCTCACTGTCACCTATCATGACCCGTGCCACGCCCGTAAAATGCAAGGGGTTTATAAAGAACCTCGCGCCTTGGTCGGACAAAACTACACGATCACCGAGATGAGCGATCCGAACGCCTGCTGTGGTTTCGGCGGGGTGACGATGCAAACGGAAAACTTCCATTTTGCTCAGGCGGCGGGAAAACCCAAAGCCGCTATGATTGCTAAGACGGGAGCGCAAGTCGTGACCGCCGAGTGCAGTGCGTGCCGTATGCAGATTAATAACTCTTTGAGCGAAGCGGACGTGAATGTGGTCTTTAAAAACCCAATCGAATTGATTGCCGAGGCGTTACGCAAATGACCACCATGGAAGTCGAATCGTTTTTAGAGACGTTTCAAACTCTCGTAATGGCATCTCTCACCCTTGATGGGGTGCCACACGCAAGCACTGCCCCGTATGTACGAGTGGAGAATGATTTTTATATCCTCATCAGCACCGTTGCCCAACACGGACGCAATCTCTTATCAAATTCTAACGTCTCACTCCTCTTTGTCGAAGATGAATCGCAATGCGTTCAGCCCTTTGCCCGTAAACGAGTGACAATCGAGGCCGTTGCATCGGAACTAAGTCGAGAAGAGGATATGTATAGTATTGTCATCGAGCGTTTGAAAGCCCACTTTGATGCAGAACTGGTTGCCTCATTAACCCAAATGGGGGATTTCCATCTCTTTAAACTTTTCCCTAAAAGCGGCAGTGTGGTGATGGGGTTTGGTAGGGCGTACCGTTTGGATGAAAATTTGGAAGTGATGACTCAGATTATGGGTCAGCATCAAAAGGGTCATGGTAATGGATAAACTTCTCATCGTATGGAGCAGTGGCGAAATCGAAGTGGCGAAAAAATTGGTATTACTCTATGGCAGTGTCATTTTGCCGCGCGGGTATTGGGACGAAGCTCATCTGATGGTATGGGGTCCTTCAGCGAAGCTCTTGGCTGAAAATACCCAGTTACAAGAGATGGTTTCTAAAGTGATAGAGAGCGGTGTAAAAGCCTCTGTGTGTGTCGTATGCAGTGATGATTACGGAGTGACCGAACAGCTTCGTTCTTTAGGGATCGAACCGACCCATACGGGGGAGTTTTTGACGCAGGCACTCAAAAGTGACTGGAAAGTGGTGACGTTTTAACCCTAAGGGTGTACAATTGTTCACACCATCTATCGAAGGATTGATCGATGACAAAAGAGGATATATCTCAAAAACTAAAACTTCTCAAACCAAAATACGAAAACGAGGGGTTTATACTTCTCGGTTTTTTTGGGAGCTATGCACGTGATGAAGCGAATGAGCAAAGTGATATTGATATTTTGTACAAAATAAAAGATATAAACCAATATTTACAAAAATACAATGGGTGGAATGCGATTAACCATATCGTAGATACCAAAGAAGCATTGAAGCGGGATTTTCAAAAAGAGATCGATTTTGTCGATGTCGAAACGCTGAACGCTGTCGGTAAAAAATACATTTTAGCGGATGTCGTCAATGTCTAAATCGAAACTTGAATTTATACTTCAGATGGTCGATGATATTGAATACATTATTGCGCAACACAACGGCATTGTCACCGATGCCCTCTCTCATCGCATCTCTAAACCTGCTGTGTTGATGTCGCTTTTACAGATAGGTGAAACGCTGGGAAAAATGAAGTTTGAGAATGACATATTGGCTGAATATGCCAAAGGGGCTTACAATGTCCGCAACTTCATTGCGCACGATTATGAGGGGGTGAATATGGCGATTATCGAAAATATTGTACGGACGATGTTGAAACCTCTGAAAGAAGCGATACAAACTGAATTTAAAAAAGATGAGAAATGATTATTAGCCCCGAAACATTAGACACTAATACCGTCTATAAAATGATGAGCAACACCATCTTTCCGCGTCCTATAGCATGGATTTCGACGGTAGGTGCGGGGGGATTGAATCTCGCACCTTATAGTTATTTTATCCCTGTTTCCTCCAACCCACCGTGCGTTATGGTCTCATTCGGTGTACATGAAAACGGTGGACTGAAAGATTCGATTCGTAATATCATCGAGACGGGAAAAGCGACGATTTCACTCGCCCATGATGTTCATGCCAAATCTATCGAAAATTCAGCAGAAGCGTTTGAATACGGTGTCAGCGAAGCAGAACAATGCGCTATCGAGATGCGTGAAGTGATGGCGGAGTTTCCGCCGATGGTTGCCGATGCCCGCGCGGCATTACTCTGTTCCCTTCATCAAATCACGGAACTCAAAGATAGCCCGATGACTATCGCCTTTTTACGAATTGAGCATTTTTATTACGATGACGACGCGATCGATGAACGTCATAACGTAAATCTCGAAAACATCGGGCGAGTAGGGCGTGATTATCTCGTTGATGCGAAACGGATAAAGGTATAGATTCAATTCTTGTTTGCTATAATCGTTATAAGTAATGAGGCAAATATAACTTCATATTTCGTCACTCCCGCGAAGGCGGGAGTCTAGCTGGATTCCCGCCTTCGCGGGAATGACAAAGTGAGATTAAATAAGTATGCCTACTTAACTTAAAGTGGAAAGGGGAAAATAATGACAAGAGCTTTTATAGAACCAATCATCCTCAAACCTGAAAACGAAAAATACATCATCGAAGCTTTTTCTCCAGAAAATAGAAAACGCATACAAGAATTTAATAAAAATCAAGCAAAAAATCAAAGAAAAAGATTAGCAGGTAATAAGCTAAGTCTTAGTGACCTTTTATAGGCATTGAATATGAAATGCCATATTCCAGATTGTCCTGATACTGTTTATGAAAATGATTTATGCATTTTTCATTGTCCGAAGGATGATTGGTTTGATATTGTAGATGGTAAAAAGGATTGGTCAAAATCGCAAGATAAAGTTGATCAATTTTGGAAATTACTTCATCTGAAATTTAGTGTAGGGGATTATGCTTACGCGGGATACATTTTTCCAAAGTTTAATACTGATTGTTTTTTATCCTCGGAAAATTTGAAAGACTTTACTTCTCCTGTTTCGCTAAATAGAGCAATTTTTTTAGATGATGCATTATTCAATGCATGTCATTTTAAAGAAATTGTTTTTTTCGATCTAGCCAAATTTATAGGTGGATTTAATTTAGATAGTGGAAGCTTTAATCGTGTTGAAGCTGGATATCTTCTTTTAAATGGATCATTTAATATCAAAAATATGATTTTTGAGGAAAAAGCCTCTTTTAATGTATTCATATCGAATAAAATTAAAATAGACATGATTGGAATCAAGATTTTAAAAGATTTTACTTTTTCTATATTTGATAGTCCAATGCAAGAAATTTTTGATCATACATCTCAATAAGGAAAATTCAAAGAGTTTAGACATATCAAAAATCCACATTTAGAAAACTTTCACTTTTTTGGTGAAGTTAACGATAAGATATTTTGTAAGTTTTTATTTGCCGATGCTAAGATTGATCAAATGTTGATTAATAATCATAATAGTGGCTTGTTTATCTGTGAACAATTCAGTATCCAAAAAACATTAATATTAGATCATTTTATCAATTTTGGTAAGGCTCTTTTTGTTAATGTAAATATGAGAAATATTGAAAAAATATCTATTAGATCAGCAGTATTTGGTGATACATTTTTTGAAAATGTAAAATGGGGTCATCCTAATTTTAAATGTGATAGAGACATCTTTCGACAATTAAAAAATACATATGATAAACAGGCTAATTATATAGAAGCAAATAAGTTTTATGAGTTAGAGATGGAATCATATTCTAAAGAATTAAATGCAAATGTATCAAAAACTTGGCAAGAAAAAGCAGAATATGTTTTATTTTCGATAGGTAAATATATTTCAAATCATGGGCAAAATTGGTTATTAGCTGTATGCTGGATTTTGATTTTTAGCTTGTTGATGTTTTGTTGGCATCAAGGATATAAACTCAATATAGATGTACTAACAGATTATGCTAATTATTCTTTTAATAGTCACGAGTTTTGGAATGATTTAGCTAAGTTTGCCAATCCTTTTAGGCTTGATTTGAAAGATGATGATAAAGCATATATTACGTTACTACATAAGATTTTTTCGGGCTTTTTGATCTATCATTTTATCATCGCTTTGCGTAGAAATACGAAACGATAGTAGCGGATAATGTATGCAAAATGATACCTTTGATCGCTTAATCACTCAGATCACTACCGTCCACAATACTATTCAAACCGAAGCGATTCGAAGCGTTAGCAAAAGTTTAACGATCCGCAATTGGCTGATTGGGTATTACATCGTTGAATATGAGCAAAATGGGGCTGATAGAGCTAACTATGGTGATAAAGTTATTGAA
>NZ_JBAQPS010000166.1:0-13929 GCF_049305995.1 Sulfuricurvum sp. | reverse complement strand
ATGCAACACCATTTAAAAAATATGCCACAGTTATAAAATAAAAACCTCTTAAAACAAGGGTATAAAGAATTACTTTCCCAAGTCTATCGGAACCTATATCTTTTATGATCAATCGTATTATTTTTTTTGAATAGGTACGTAGAAGCCGAAACGGTAGCCGTTTTAATAGCTTCATAAACAATGCGCCTCGGTCATTTTTAATCCAAAATACAATCCCGATCATACCGAAAATCAAAAAAATTGAAATCCATTCCATGGTAAGATTTCCAGTTGCCATCCCAGCACCCAATGCCATAAAACAAGCTACCATAAATAAATCAGCACCTCGTTCAATAACCATGACACCTACCCCATAATTAAAAGGATAATTATAGATATTTCGTAAATAAATCAATCGAGAGACTTCTCCCAATTTAGCAGGGAGAATCATATTTAAAAATCCCCCAACAACAATTGATTCAAAAGATGCCATCAAAGAACACTGATTACGTGTTAAATAACGCCATCTCATCCCTTGTACGAAATCATTAAAAACTAATAATGCTGCTCCAATCCCAAGCGGTATAATTCCATATTCATAGATTGACTTTGAAAACTGCTCAAAATCAATTCCAGACACTATATAATACACTATAGCGCCCATTAAAATTGTTTTTAACAGAAAAATTATCCATTTTTTGGAAGATTGTGTCATTTTGATATCTTTATAGGTGAATAATTATTACCAATTCTTTTAATAATTTTTGCCGGTACACCACTGACAACACAATTGTCTTCAATATCTTTTGTTACTAATGCATTAGCGGCAATGATAACGTTACTACCAATCACAACCGGACCGATTATCCTTGCACCTGCTCCTATCCATACATTATCACCAATAATTACTGGGCCAGGGAGAACAGCATCTCTCATCATCACACCCTCAATATCATACACATGTGCTGCAGAAATAATAGACGAATTATGTGATAACATTACATGGCTTCCCATTTTTAATCCATCACAATCAATCCAAGTATTACTCCAAAGGCTAATATGAGAACCAAAAGATGCAGTCGATACGTCACCCGCGAATGTAACGTTATGCATCACTGCTATATTATCTCCGACCGAACCAAATAACCGTATTAAAAACGGATAGCGTACCGCTACTCCAAGATATCCAGGGATCCCACGTGTCCATTCAAATAACTCTTTGAGCAAAAACCGTGGAAATAAATACAATACTCCGCTCATCGCTAATAACATCGGCTTTGCTATTCGGAAAGCTTTCTCCCCTTTATGCCATATTCTATCACTCATAAAAAACCTTTTTATTTGGAAATCAAAGAATGCAATGTATGTGAATTACGTGCTACTTTTGCAATGGTGTTCAAAGGTGAACCGATACGGGCAAGATAAAAAGCCAATACGAGCGGTGATATTTTACTCGAATAACTACGCAATGTGTCCGATAAATTTAACAGATCAAAAGGATGTACATAAATAACACGTATTGGAGAAGGATCAAACTTAGTTCCAATTAAATTAATCCACTTTATACCTGCAGGAAATCGTCCATATATAGTTGAAACAGGAATTTCTGGTATCAAACCAAATTCATGCTGTCGCTCTTGATACCGCCCCTGCAAAGAAGTGTTTACAGAGCTTGAGTCATACAAAAATTCTAGTTCTGAAAGCACCTCTTCCGTATAGCGGTTTTTACGAAACTGTGGCGTCCGGAATCCCACAACTTTCACACCCAATGCATCTTCAAGAGTTTCTTTTGAAGAACGTATCTCCAAATGAAGTTCATCACGAGAAAGTGTATCGTATTTCAAATCATGATGAAAGCCATGAGAAGCAATTTCATGCCCTGCTTCCACAATCGTACGAAGCATAGGTAATGTTTTTGCTACTGTTTCAGCCGATACAAAAAATGTTGCTTTAGCATCTACTTTTTGTAATGTCTCTAATAAAGGTAAGGTAACTTGATCAATTGCCTTACTTTCTTTGACTCTTCCGCCCCAATCAAATTCATAGTCGATTGTTATCGTCGTTGTCATGAAGCAACCCTTCTCGTAATCGTAAATTTGCTCCCCACATTTCACGTCGAATGGTACTAAGCTGATCGGATAAAAGCGCGAAAACAAAAAGCATGACCGAAGCGATAAATAGTGTTAAAGTCGTATCTGTCATATCAACGGTTATCAAATCTCGTAATAAAGAAAACGCTGTCAATCCACTAAAGAAAAATACCATTGGCAACATCAGGCGAAGCGGCTTAAAAATCATCCCCATTTGCATGACTTTCAAAATAGCACGCAATCCTGCTTTAAAATTAACAGAACTTGTCCCTTCTGTACGTTGCTGAATATTGATAGGTGTGTATAAAATCGGCTTGGTATCAGAGAGATATGCCAATGTTTGCGAAGTTGTGAAGCTAAACCGATCAGAACAAACATGAAAATAACGCATAGTTTCAGTTCGACTAAAAACACGGAAACCTGAGTTAAGATCTTTAATATCATACTGAAACAAAAAATTAGCGAGTCTATTGAGAACCATTTTTCCAAGAACCCGTTTTTTTTGGGTCTGGGTAATTTTTCGTGATCCAACGACCATCATCCCAAGTTCATACCCTTCAAGCAGTTTCGGTACATCTTCCGCAAGATGCTGTCCATCAGAATCCATAATGATAATCGTATCATTTTTTGCATGTCGGATTCCCGTTTTTAGTGCAGCTCCGTATCCTTTATTGATTTTATGTTCAGCCAAAACAATAAACTCAATTCCGCGAAGAATTTCCCCACTCTTGTCTTTAGAGGCATCATTAACACAGATGATTTCATATTGTCCGGCATAACCATAAGTATTCAGTTCATTATAAAGAGTTTCTAAAACTTTTTGGATAGTTTTACCTTCGTTATAAACCGGAATGACAATAGAAAAAGACTTTTGAACCGTTTTACTCTCCATTACAGCCGCCCACTTATCAGTGCTTTATCTAAAACACCTTTAATATCATAAATAATTTTAACATTCGCTTCCGGATAAACATAATCTTTAAAAGCATTATGTGCAACAGCTAAAACGATTGCATCATACTCATCAAATACTAAAGACTCATTATGAGACAAAAGATCCAACCCGTATTCATGTTTAACTTCTTCACTATCTGCCCAAGGATCATATATATCGACTTGACACCCGTAATCTTTTAATTCATCAACCACATCAACGACTCGTGAATTTCTGATATCCGGACAATTTTCTTTAAAAGTAATACCCAATACCAAAACACGTGAACTTTCAATTTTAATTCCACGTTTAATCATCATTTTAATAATTTTATTAGCGACAACAATACCCATATTATCATTAATACGGCGTCCAGCTAAAATAACTTCAGGATGGTAACCAAGACTTTCAGCCTTATAGGTAAGATAATAAGGATCAACTCCGATACAATGTCCTCCCACTAGACCCGGTTTGAACTTAAGAAAATTCCATTTTGTTCCTGCAGCCTCAAGAACATCCAATGTATCAATACCCATACGGTCAAATATCAGTGCCAGTTCATTAATAAAAGCAATATTAACATCACGTTGACTATTCTCAATAATTTTTGCTGCTTCAGCTACTTTGATCGAACTGGCTTTAAAGGTACCTGCTTCAATAATTGTTCGATAAAGCGCATCTACTTTATCAGCAATTTCAGGGGTACTGCCCGATGTTACTTTTAAAATTTTGCTAACGGTATGTTCCTTATCTCCCGGATTAATCCGTTCAGGGCTATATCCGCAATAAAAATCACGATTAAATACCAATCCACTCTCTTGTTCAAGCAATGGAACACAATCTTCTTCCGTACATCCTGGATAAACTGTACTTTCATAGATAACAATATCACCTTCTCTTAATACTTTTCCCACCGTTCGACTGGCAGAAAGAACAGGACGTAAATCAGGTTTTTTATGTTCATCAATCGGTGTCGGTACAGTTACGATATATATATTTGCATCTTTTATATCATCCGTATTAAATGTATATGACAGCAAAGGGATATCTTTCAATTTATCATCTTCAATTTCAAGCGTACGGTCAAATCCGGAACGAAGCTCTGCAATCCGTTTTTGATTGATATCAAAACCTATCGTCGAAAACTTTTTGCCAAATTCAACGGCTAACGGTAATCCTACATATCCTAAACCTATAACGGCTATTTTTACATTTTCTAACATACTATCACGTTCCTTTATTGTTTATAACACAAGATTGTATCCATAATTATTTTAAATTTTCTATATACCAAACTATAGACGCTTCAAGACCTTGCTTAATCGTGTGTGTTGGTTCAAATCCAAGTAATACCGAAATAGCATCGATATTGGCATTTGAATGCCGTATATCCCCTGCACGAAAATCACGGTAAATCGGATCAACTTTGACAAACTCCTCATTATGAACTGCTAATTCTCCCACAATGGCATGGTATAACTCATTCAGTGTATTTCTTCCACCGACCGCTGTATTAAAAGCACGACCAAATGCTTCTTCATTCTCAGTCATTCCTGCTAAAATATTAGCTTGCACAACATTTTGAATATAGGTAAAATCACGACTGGTTTCCCCATCACCGTTGATAAATACGTCTTCTTTCTTAATTAATGCACTGACCCATTTAGGAATAACAGCGGCATAAGCTCCATCAGGATCTTGTCGTTTTCCAAATACATTAAAATAGCGCAATCCAATCGGTTCCATACTATAACAACGGCGGAATACCCCTGCATACAATTCATTTACATACTTCGTAACCGCATACGGAGAAAGTAAATTGCCCGTTCTCGATTCCACTTTAGGCAATTCTTCCGAATCACCGTACACTGATGATGATGAAGCATATACAAACCGTTTAACACCATTATTTTTTGCTGCTGTAAGCATATTTAAAAAACCGGTAACATTAGAGTGATTCGATATAATCGGATCATTGATAGAACGAGGTACCGAACCTAAAGCTGCCTGATGCAAGATAACATTTACCCCTTCCGTAGCGGCTAAACATTGTTCATAATCACAGATATCACCTTTTATAAATGAAAATCTATTCCACTGCTCTAGTGTAACACATGCTTGAATATCATCAAGATTGTGTTGATAACCCGTTGAAAAGTTATCAAGACCTCGAACACTCTGGTTAAGTGACAGTAATGTCTCTACTAAATTTGACCCAATAAATCCTGCACATCCCGTCACGAGCCATGTTTTTGGATTTGCTAGTAATATCTCTTGAATATCTTTATATACCATCATCTTCCCTCTTATTTATGAATCTGCCAAATATCGCCGCAGTTTCGGACCGACACCATCAGCAATCAATTTAGGAATACGCTTCCAAACTTTTGAAACAAAAGAATATTTAGCATAAATATTCTCCTCTTTCTCTTTAAAATAGGCCAGTCCAACCGGTTTAGCTCCCATTTTTTTCTTGAATTGATACGTTCCACCACCATAAGGGCTTCGCCCGCAATCAAATATTTTCTTTCCTTTATCAAACGCACGAAACATTGCATCACGGTAAACAACTTCATTTGCAAATGTATCAGCAAAACGGCGATCAGATGCTGCATATGGATTCCAAGCAATTTCCTCATCATAAACAACTAAAAGTCCTGCAGCCGGTTTACCGCTGACGTATGCTACAGTAATTTCGATTTCGATTTCATTACCTACACAGACAAAAAGTTCTTTAGACAAAGGAGGTGTCCCCAAACGATACATTGTCAATCTATACAACGAATAAAAATCTTCTCTCAATTTTTCTGTCCATCCAATTTGAACGTCCATATTATATTCCAGTGCTTTGCGCAAATTTCGACGTTTTGTCGAATGAAATGCTGAAACAATTTTATCGTGACTCTCACCTCCGATCCATTTACGCATAGTTACCGGTTCAAACGGCTTAAATATTTGCTTTGATGGATCCAATGCACGTATGATGTATTTATTATCTTGTGCCTCTGTAATCAAACGGTTGGCTTCTTCTTTATGAATATCAGTATAAGTCAAACCTGGAACATACGCAAGAGTGTAACCGATTCCCAATGAAGGAACAGCTAAAAAATTTCCAATTTCCTTATATCCATAAAACTTTTGATACGCCAATTTCCATTTTTTGACAAATGCAGGAGTTAAAACCATATTCATGTGATGTTGTCCGGATTTATTCATGATACTACACTCCTACACTATACAATTATACTTATGAATCAGCAATATATTTCCGAAGCTTAGGTCCTAGAACATCAACCAATCTTTTAGGTAACCTCTGCCAAATTTTGGAGGCAAGAGCATATTTACTATAAATATCTTCATCGATATCTTTTAAAATACTCACTCCAATGGCTTTAGCACCCAACCTCTTTTTAAAATTATAGGTTCCACCTCCATAGGGACTACGCCCGCAATCAAAAATTGATTTTTGCTTATCAATCGCATGAAAAATAGCTTCTCTATAAACTGTTTCATAGGGAAATAGCTTCGAATAGTGCAAATCTGCTGCACCATAAGGGCACCATGCAATATCATTATCATAAACAATAAGTAAAGCCGCAGCCGGAATATTATCGATATAAGCTACCACAATATCGACTTCAATGTATTTTTGAAGAGTTTCAATTAGCCCTTTGGCAATCGAAGGTGAACCATGTCGATGCATCGTACTCGTATATAGATAAAAAAAATCATTCAACATTTTTACATCATTCCCAATTTTACAGACGACGCCACTCTCATCAGCTCGCTGCATACCACGCCGTTTATTACCATCAAACTTGGCTAAGACCTCTTCTTTTGTTTTTCCGGCAATTCCTATACGCATGGTAACCGGTTCATCTTCTTTGAAAGAGCTCTTTAGCGGGTCTAAAGTTCGAATTGTAAAATGTTTACCCGCTGCTACATTTAAAAGTTGCTCCGCATCTTGTAACGTTACATCCGTATAGGTCAATCCTGGGAGATAAGACCATGTTGTTTTTCCACTCAACGAAGGGACTAATAAAAAATTTCCTTCTCGTCGATATCGGTAAAACGCTTCGTATGCCTTTCCCCATTGTTCTACAAAATGAGTTGAAAAAACTTGCTCAAATTCCATTTATTATTCCCTTAGTATCAGCTTCATTTTTTGATCCATTAAAATTATTTTCTTCAAAATAATCTGTTTTTAAATGCATCACTTTTTTCTTCTTAGCATCTTCTTCTAACTTTTTCATATAGTGTTTATTATCCATTTGATAAATAATACAATGTTCAGATTCATAATAAACCTTTAATTTCTCAGGATGAGATAATTGGTACATCATCAGCCATGTCTGAAAGTTTTCCTGAACTTCAGGTCGCCATTTATAATACCATTCACCAAGTCCTTTATAATCATGGGAACGGGTTTCAACAAAGAAAAATATGGTAGGAGTCGGAATCCGTAAAAAATGTTCATAAGGCTCATAATCACGTAAAAAATCCTGAGTATTGACATGGTAACCTTTGGTCAAAACTTCAGCATATTCTGGGTTATAGGATACGATTGTCCATGTATACGGCTCAAAATCTTGTTTAATTTGATAGGTACTGTAGGCAAAATCTGAGTATTCCATATCGTTGAGCTCTTTCCAAAATTTGGTTGTTTCAATCCATTTTGGAGCGATCCATGCAATCATCACTGCACCAGAAAAGGCAATTAACACAACTATACCACGTATAACGTTATATTGAACTAACCGAGTTAAAGGAAACGCGATAAACCAATAAAACAAAAGTGCTGCGATGATGGACCATGACAAAAGCACAGCTTCTAAGTTCCGCGATGGGTCAACCAGTTTCGGAAGCCCAAGAACCGTAGCAAAATAGACAAACAAAACACCGATTGCTACAAGTGCATAGGCACCTATTTCATAACGTCTGCGGAAAAATACTGATATAGAAAACAATACTAACACCACTCCGGCAAAAACCAAAAGGGCATGAGAAGGGAGAAGAAGCTGTAAATGTTCAAACTCCACCACATCTGTACCAAGCTCGACTTGACCGGCACCAGCTGATTTACGAAGTAATCCAAGCTGCTTCAAAGTACTATCGATAATAGGTGCCGCCGCACCGATATTCCCAAGTCCCCCATATTCTAAAATTGATACTAGCCAAAGATTACCGATAACTGCTGCGGATACAATCGCTGTAAGTCCTAATTTTAATTTTTGCCAAGTTAGTTTTCCATTTACAATAGCCCATAATGTGATTGGGATACTCGCAGCGACCAGATAAAATGCAATCCCACCGTGGAAAGTAAAAACTAAAATTAGAGTAACACCGTACCACCATACATATTTTTTCTCATCACTGGAAAAAGCTTTGATAAAGAAATAGAGGTTTGGAAGAAAAAACATATATGCAAGTTCATAAGGAAGTCCGCACGAATTTCGTGAATAAGGGACAATTCCGTATAAATCTGTATTATCATCAAATACAATAGGCCATGGCAAATGAAATTTTAACCCTAAAAATTCAGCAACTTCCGGATTGGTTGTTAGGTACGGATGCCCGACAAAATTAATAATCCAAGGAGTCATTAGAACAACCCCTATAAAAAAGACGGCAAATACACCTGAAGCAGCCGAATCGGTAAATTTTTTGACAAAATAGAAAAGACCGAACATTAAAAACAATACCGTAAAAAAAGGATAGAGGCTAAAAACAACATGGATAGGTGAATTGGTTATATTGGAAATAAAAAAAACAAAAATTGTTGTCCCATAAAAGTCGGCCCCTGCTGTTTTACCGGCATAGAAAAGCTCTCCCTTATACAGAAATGAAACCCACTCAAAAAATTGAGCCGTATCAGGTGCACCGTATGAAAAGGTTAAAAATCCTCTTAAGGTAATTAAAAAAACAGGATACATGAACAGTGTGATCAAGACGCTTTTCTCAAGCGCTAAAACCCATGAG
Source organism: Sulfuricurvum sp. (assembly GCF_049305995.1). Lineage (GTDB taxonomy): Bacteria > Campylobacterota > Campylobacteria > Campylobacterales > Sulfurimonadaceae > Sulfuricurvum. The sequence goes on along the minus strand of NZ_JBAQPS010000166.1, from coordinate 4,947 downwards.
AATGTGTTGATTTTAGCCTGTATAGCACCCCGAACCCGTTGTTTATTATTTTCTATATAGCCAGGAAGATTATCTAAAATATTTAAAATCGTGGTCATAAAGTGATTATGTAGCTTAAAAAAATAGATAGAGAGTGTAATCTTGTGATAATACTTCATCATCACCAGTTTAGTTAGTACTAAAACAACTAAAAATAAAGGAAAGCTGTAGATTCCCAAAAGAAGCATAAAAGGAATCATAATTTCAATATAAATAAGCATATACAAAACGTTAAACATAACCTTATCGGACCAATCTTTTATTCCGATTTGTGGAAATATTTTAGATGGAACCCAATAAAAGAAGAGAGCTATCATGATTGCCATTTTAAAAAAATTGGGAATCAATACACCAAATACCCACGGTGTAGAAACATAATCTATATACTGCATATCTCTTCTTTAATTAGTATTTTTACTGTACATTATTATTTAATAGAGGGAAAGATTTTTTGACCTTTACGCTCTAACACCCATCCAAGCAATTTCCAACGAAACAGCTCACCATCTTCCTCAGCATTCCAATACTGCGATGGAACCATAGTGATGATCATACCTTTGCCAAAAAGAGCATAGGAAGCATAGCTGCTCCCTTTTTCATCTACCAATAGAGGTGTTGCATTAAGAATCGGATAAGACTCAATAAAACTGGTAGGTTTAAAAATGACTTTCTCAATACCAGTCAATTGCGAAGCAGATGCCGCTGCTTTTAGTTTGAGTGTATTTGTCTCATAATTGACCATATCGCTCGACGCACTATGAAATACACGATGAGATACCGGTAATCCAAATATGCTACTACCCTCTTTTGAAAAAAGGCTCATGGTTTTAGCATCATCAATACCACCGCTAGGATAAAATGTTTCAAAACGACTTGTCCACAATCCTGCTTCACACCATAAAACTCCACCATTTTCTACCCATTGTCTTAACAATTTCATATTGCTAGATGAAATATTATACGCTTTTGAAACATTCATCATAAAATCATTTTCTAACTTTCCGGCACTTGAAATTCCCATACTCTGAATATGGATAATATCATACGAAGCCGGTGTTTCAGACAATCGTTGCCAATCTACTTTATCTAAACCAACAGCTTTCCATGATCCATTGATATCATCATAAAAGTTGGGTAAAAATTTTCCTTTGTACTCAAATGAGGCCTGTGGTGAGACAAAAGGAAATTTTTTAAAAAGATCATAATACGTCCATTCATTCATCGGATGTATTCCATTTGAAGGAAGGGCATAGATAATGACCGATTTTTCAGCCAATAATTCTTTCTCCATTTTTTCAAGAGACTCATTTTTGGTTGAACATCCCACCAAAACAATTATTTGGACCGCCAATAAGATGACAAAAGCGATACGCTTCATTTTTAACTCCTTTAATAAGCTGAATAATAATAATAATCCAAATTTTTGAAGAATTTTCTCCCAAAACGGATAACAAACAGCCAAAAAACAATTGACCCAACCAATAACCCAACTGTCGCATATTGATAACCTAACATTCGACTTAAAAGAAGTCCAACTAAAAAATTGACTATAAGACCAAAAATGATCCCTTTTAATACCGAAATATAGCGTGAATATGAAAAGAAAAACAAAATATTAGTCAATGCATTAGCAACAAAAGCATATGAGATCGCCGCAAAAATAAAAATCATTGGTGTCGGATCAACAAAAAAAACATCGATAAAATCCCACTCGGTATTTTGCTGTAATAACCGAATACTCCAATAAACCAAAAGAATCACAAAAACTGCTATAATAAAAAATATAATATTAAATTTTATAAAAAATTTACTGTAAAGACGATTGAATTTACGAGCCTCAAAATAAGGGTGAGAGATGATATCCTCATTAACCCTATACATAAATTCATAAATGATAACTTCACTCAACCCAATAAGCAAAATCAAAACGATCAACGCCCAATCTAGCCCAATTTCATCACGAACGTTAAACCAGATATAATAAGGCTGAAATGGAATAGCACTCCATGCCAAAAGACGATCCGTAACCAAAAACATAAAGTAAAAAGTCCCATATAACATATAAGGATTCAATGAATAAAACAGCAATGAAAGTCTCGGTTCTGCATCACCTTCTTTTTCACGACTTTTTTCAGTTAATTTTTTTACTCTACGAAAAGCATCAAAAAACACAACAATATCTGTAATGATTAAAGAAATGATTTGAGAATAAATAATACCTAAATGAAAAATCAAAGAGTGGCACAGATACACTAGAAAAATTCCGAGAAGTACGTAAAAAGAGATTGTCCCGTATAGCTCCATCATATAAAAAATGGCAAAAGTAGTAAACAGCAGTGACAATAAAATATAATACACAAACATGTGAAACAACATGTCGGTCGGTATCAACTGAAAAAAGAGGTTAAAGACTAAAACTAAAAGACCGACAATAGCGATTTGAACCACAAAATAGCGAAATAATTTCTTAGTAATTTTATATGCTAGATTATACTCTTCCATCTTTATATAGAAAAGCCCTTTACGCCCTATTGCTTGTGCTGGGCCTCCGGTAACCACCAATGCGGCAAAAGTCCCCATTGCAATCGCTGTAGCTGTTCTAACATCCAATTCCAAACTGGACCAAATTCCATAACCAATCACTAAAGTAAAAAATACTTGCAAAAGCATAGGTAATGCAAATGCCATACCTTCAAGATAATTTTGTATAATCCGCTTCACTTTGGAGGGTGGTACTTCCAATTCAAATGTTTTCACTTCATATTTATAATCTTCAATGAATGGTGTCAAATATCGACCTAATTCAAAAAGATCCGCTGCATCGTGTTCTGCTGCATCAACATCCCGCAATCCATAAATTTCTAATAATGCCGTTACTTCCCAATTATTTAACGGTTTACCTTTCTCAACAACAATTTGTTCATACAATTCACGCCATGCTTTAACTTGTTGCAATATCTTTGGATCAGGTCCTATATAAACCGCTTCATTCATATTGTTATTCATCTTTACTATTTAATAATTCAGATAAATCATCTTGCAACTCTAACTCATCCGGTTCAACTGGACTTAATTTACTACCATGATTGCCTATTATTGCCGTTGACTCCATCTCATACAAACGCTGATAAAGATGCTGATAATTTGTCACGACATCATTAATCGTAAATCCACTCAGAATATGCTCACGAGCTGCAATTCCCATCTCTTCAGCCATCACTTTATCGTTTAAAACCAAAAGAACTTTTTCTGCAAATTGCTCATAGTCTTTAGGTCGAACAACAAAGCCGAATCCTTCTAGAACTTCTTTCGTCCCCCCTACATCGGATGAAACCATCACTTTTTCACAAGCCATAGCTTCAATGACAACAAAAGGAAATGCTTCTGAAATACTGGTCAACATGACAACATCTCCTTCATTATAAGCTTCGGCAGGATTACTTGTCAAACCGGCAAAAATAAAATTACTTTGCACATCCAGTGTTGTTACCAAATTCTCACATTTTTCATAATAGCCATCATCCAACTTTGGTCCATACATTTTAAATAATACATCAGGTATCTCTTTGGCGACCAAAGCACATGTATGGATAAAAGTTTCTATATCTTTAAGAGGATCAATACGTGCAACCATCACGACGGTAGGTCGCCCAGAACGGACAACGTCAAGCCGTTTAAAGCGATCTGTATCAATTCCATTATAGATGGTATGAATACGATCTTCTTGCGCTCCCCATTTAATTTCCCAACGCTTATTATAATCACACACAGGAGAAATAACATCCGCATGGTAGTAATTCATCCGTGCAACCATCGTAATCAAATTCATTAAAAATTCTTTTGTACGAAGAGGCATCTTAATACGTGACGCTTGTAACAGCTGCTCTCGTATGTAAATACCGTGTTCAGTAAGTAAAAAGCGGCTTCCATGAATTTTTTTCGCTATTACGCAAGGTAAGCCACAAAATGCTGCAGCTGATGAATGGTAAATATCTGCTTGAGGAACAGGAGGCAATAAAGTAATAAAAAATCGAAATAAATATCGCAATGCTTCAACCATATCATAAACCGATGGAACATCATCTACTACATCTATATAAATCTCTTTAATTTTACCTTTAAAAGTATCCCAAACTAGCTTTGATCGAAAAGTAACATGATAATCATACGTTTGAAAAAAATTATAAAAATCAAAGATAACATCACCCAATTTATCCATATCCGTTTTAATATTATAAACAAAATCAACTAAATCACTAAAAATTGGTAAAAAATGTTCTTCTATAATTGCATCTGTTGTTCTAAGTTTTCCATAAAATATGGAAGCAAACTTTATATCCCTAACATATTCAGTGGGTTCTTCTGTTCCCCATAACGGAACTTTAACCATATCGACAACATTGGAAGGGAGCTCATATTTTAATTTTACATAGGGATGCATCATGATAGGCATCAGTGTAAAATCGATATGGGAAAGATTTTGAATCAAAAGGTGTGCCCATACACTAACACCCCCAACTTCAAATGGGTATGTACCCTCCCCACTCATTACAATATGTATCTTTCCCCCATTTTCATTCATTGATCCAAACCACCGGTAAATAGTTGCAATTCATACATATTACGAGTTTGACGAGACTGTACAGCAATAAGCTCTTCTTCAATCTCAAAAACTCTTTTCATACTAATAGCATACACAGAATAAGGATCAAGTCCATTCTCATAGCGGGAACGAGCGATTTTGGATTGACGTTCTGCAAGCTCTTTTTGAACCATCAATAACTGTGTTTCTCGTGCTTCTCTCTCATTATTAGCATATAAGGTATTAACTCTTAAAATCACCTCTCGCTCTGCTTGAAGTAAATTATTCTTTTCTTTTAACGCTTCAACTGTTTTTCTCTCAACTTC
>NZ_JBAQPS010000165.1:0-10612 GCF_049305995.1 Sulfuricurvum sp. | reverse complement strand
AGGTTTTTTTATACATCAAAGTCGTTATATTCCAGTTCTGAATAGGCTTAATAAAATACGCCAACTCGAAATAGATATTCTTGAATATATCGGTTCCTTATGCAACAAACAAAATCAAAATTTTGTTGTAACAGTCTCACCGATTACTCTACGTAATTCTTATTTTTTTGAGTATGCTTTACGATTGTTTGAACGATATCCTTTAGCGTATCAAAAAATTATATTAATGTTTGAAGAAAAAGAATATTGCTATCAATTCGATCGTTTTGTCTTACAAATAGCACAGTATCGAAAAGCAGGATACAAGATTGCAATCGACAGGTTAGGTGGAAATCATACTACGCTTTTATATCTTAAAGAACTAAATGTCGATATGGTACGATTTGATTCACTTTATTCACGCCATATAAAAGAGATAGGTTACCAAAATATTATTCAAGGGCTTAATCTTAGTTCTCACTTGTGCGGTGCGAAGACGTGGATATCAATGATCGAAGATGAAAATAGCGATCATTTTGCTCAATCATTAAAAATCGATTATCGACAGGGAAATTATCTGGGTAAAATTTTAACCTTGGAACAATTATAAAGGATAAAAATGAAGTATGGTGAACAAATTGTTGAAAATTTTAACCTTGAAAAAGATTTTGAAATTTGGCCGAATCAACATGAACGTGATTATGTAATCAAGGTGACATTACCGGAATTTACCTGTCTCTGTCCTCGTAGCGGATATCCCGATTTTGCAACAATCTATGTCGAATATACACCGGATAAATGGGTGGCTGAACTCAAAGCGATCAAGTTGTACATTAATTCGTTCAGAAACCGCCATATTTCGCACGAAAACAGTGCAAACGAGATCTACACCACTTTTGAGTCTAAAATCGCTCCTAAGCACTTAAAAGTGGTTGCAGACTACTATCCTCGCGGTAATGTTCATACGGTTGTTGAGATTGACAGCGAGAAAATGGTAAAAGAAAAATAAATGGTTTAAATTTTTCGGGCTTGAATTACGCGTATGTGAGTAGGAGATTTTTTTGCTTGTTTTTTCTCTTGAGTAAATAAGTATTGCAAATGTTCTCCGGTCAAAGGAGTGGGACCTTTACCTATCTGGATAACAACAGCACTCACACTTAGAAGTTTAAATTCTTTAACAATTCCTTCGCGATCTTCTGCAATAATAAATCCTCTTTCCCGATCTTTGGTATCATAAAATTCTTGGACATCATCTATAAATTTTTGAATTAAATTTTGAATTTGATTTAGAATAGATTCGAATGGGGTAGATTCGGTTATAAAGGTACCCATAAAAAAATCATCTCCACCTATATGCCCTTTAAAAAAATCGGGAGATAATGTTTTATGCATAAGTTCGGCAAACAGTAAAATCACTCGATCCCCATTTCTAAATCCGTAATAATCGTTATAGGGTTTGAAATGGTCGAAATCGAAATAGGCAACCACTGCTTCATTGTTCGTTTCAAGAGTTTGGGCAATAAATTCGTTAATTCTAAAATTACCGGGTAAACGGGTAAGGGGATTTTGATCCCGAGCAGAGATAAGATTACGCTCATGAATAACTTCAATGATTTCGCGTGCGCTGAAATAGCCGATATAACGTGAAGATTCAATAACTAAAACACCCGGAGCATTAGAAGAAAGAGAAAAAAGTTCGATAATGGTTTCTAATGGCATGGATATATCAACAACGGGGATTGGTTCGATATAGGTATCTAATACCGAGAGATTGGAAGAACGATTTTGGATTAATGATCGTCCATAAGGGGAATAAATGACCGATTTTAAACGGTGTTCATGGATAATTCCTTTAGGAAATGAGGCAGAATCAACGACAGGAACCAAAAAAAGTTTGTCATCGGCTTTGAGAAGATCGAGCAGAGATTCCATCGTATCTCCAATAACGATCGGTTTGAGAAGCTCAAGGCGCTTGAGGATAATATCCTGATCGGATTTAAAACGATGATCACGAATTATGGCTCCTGCAACGTGAGGATAAGTAGAATCAATTTGGGTAACATTAATTGTGGGATAAGCGATGTAATACCCCTGGATCATATTTACCCCGATCTCTTTACACACAAAAAATTCTTGATCGGTTTCTACCCCTTCCGCAATTACTCTGCATCCAATCAGTGCTGCAAGCTGAACCATATTTCGAGTTAAAAGTTTTTTCTTAGGGTCTTTATCGATTGAATGTAAAAAGAAACGGTCAATTTTAATAATATTGGGTGTGGAGTGATATAAGAGCTTATAGCCTGAATGACCAATTCCAAAATCATCAATAGCAATGGAAAATCCTTCATCGCTATAATGTTTCATTAATCGGTTGAAATGAGCTATATTGGTGATTTCGTTCCGTTCTGAGATCTCAAATACCATATGTTTATGATTGAGTCCATAATTTTTTAAGATACGAAACGTATTTCCTTTTGAAAAGTTTGTCGTATCTAATACTCGATTATCAAGATTGTAGAAAAGTTTTAGATTTTCGAAACCCTCAATCGTACGAAATTTTTCTATTACTTTTTCTCGCAACCGAAGATCGAATTCATAAAGCACGTCTTCTTTATAAAGGTGATCAAAAAATGCTTCAATACTGATAAATCCTAAAACATCTGTACCCCGAAGAAGGGCTTCAACACCAAAAGTAATCCCCGAATGGATATCAACAATCGGTTGAAATGCGATATCCAAAACATTGTAACAATGATCGTAATAAGGGTGTAAAGGTTCCATTTGGAAAGTATAGAAACTATCGATCTCAAATGGGTTACAAATATACCGGCAATAGTGTATAAAATGTAATGACACGGTAATTTGTCTGATATAGAGTATGTAAATTTTTTTGAGGAATTTCGATGAAAAAAATATTTTTATTTATCCCTATTGCTTTGGCGGTAGGGGGTGGATTGTTTTGGATGAATTCACAAGGATTTTCATCTCAAAATAGTGTTGTTGAAGAGACATTATCTTCTAAAAGTCCAGAACAATTATTTTCCTTAAGTCAGGAATCATTGAAATTGATAATACGACATGGAGATAAAGAATCGACTCTTGTACTGAATGAGTCTGTGAGCACATTAGAAACGATGTTGGACAAATATAAACAACAAGGACTCAATGTTAATAAAGCTGAAAGTTTAATTGCTCAGTACAAAGAAGACAGTCGTATTTTGAGTGATGCCGCACAGCCATTTTTGGAAAAATTACATCAGTATGATAGCGAAGAAGATCGCACAGAAGCAGAGTTTCTCCTTTCTATAGAGCAGATTGGACTACGTGATATTCAATTAGAGTATAAAAAATTATGTCGATTGCGTCTGGATTATCTTAAAGAACCATCCGTTGAACTGGAAGATGAATATCGTATACATTCATCAGCATTACTACAGATAATACGGGAACTTTATCTCGATAGCAGCATTGAAAAACCTCTTTACGCACACATTAATAATCATAAAGGGTATTTTGAAACGGTAGGTTTATATTATAAAAAGGCAGGAATAGAAAGGGTACATCGTTTACGTGAAAACAGTTATGCTATAAAAACAGAGCTTCAAATGCTTCCGACAATGTGAATGTTCGGCGAGTGGAATATAAGTTTTTAATGCTTTTTTTACAAGATTTATTCCGATTTACTGGCAAAAACTTATTATGATAAGTATCCAAAAAAATTCAGATTGTATAGATGCTTTAACGGTAGTAATGAATTCTGAATGGACGAAAGAGTCACTCTCAAAGAGCTATTCCATCGACAAAGAGATTCTCCGTATATCGGCTCCATCGGTTTTCTTTGATTTTTCCGAGTGTACCCGTATCGATTCAGCCGGAGCGATAGAGATAATTCGACTGAAAAATGCGATACTCGCAAAGGGATGTCGAATCGAGTCTATCAATCTCAGCTCAGAAGATCAAAAACTGCTCCAGTTTTATGAAAAAAACTTTTCGAATAAACCTCCGCTACCAACTCTAAACCCCCATATTATTGAATCTTTCGGACGAGGGATCGTCGATACGGTTGAGGGGATCGGTGATTTTTTATCGTTTGTCGGTGAGGGGGTCGCCGCAACACTAAAAGTGATGATAAAACCGTGGAGTTTTCGTTTTAGCTCTTTTATAAAACATGTAGATATTGCCGCGATCCGAGCTATACCGATCATTATGATCCTTTCATTTCTCATCGGCTTGGTCGTAGCGTATCAAAGTGCGGGGTATCTCAATAAGGTGGGAGGGGATATTTTCGTCGTCGATTTGAGCGTTATGTCGGTTTTTCGTGAGCTCTCGCCGATGATCGCTGCTATTTTGATCGCTGCTCGGAGCGCCAGTGCCTTTACCGCAGAGATCGGAACGATGAAAATAACCGAAGAGATCGATGCAATGCGCACTATGGGTCTCGATCCGTTTGTCTTTTTAGTACTGCCCCGTGTTTTTGCGCTGATCCTGATGATGCCGCTTATCATTTTCGCCGCCGATATCGCAGGGATGATGGGGGCGTTGGTCGTAGCGAATCTCCATTTGGGTATCAGTGTCAATGAATTTATCGATCGGATGTATCTCGAAATCTCGATTAACGAGCTCTACGTCGGTTTGGGAAAATCTCCGATTTATGGGGGGATTATCGCGGTTGTCGGGTGCTACCGTGGATTTCAGGTGAGCGGAAGTACGGAGAGCATCGGAGCACTGACCACGAAAAGCGTCGTGAGTGCGATCTTTTGGGTCATTATCTGTGATGCCTGTATCGCGATGGCTTTGACAAAGTTGGGCATATGAATCCAGTGATCAAAGTCGAGAACATTATTACTAAATTTGATCATCAAATCGTCCATGATGGGGTATCGTTCGAGGTAAAAAAATCGGAAATTTTCGGAATTCTAGGGGGGAGCGGTGCGGGAAAATCAACCCTGATGCGTCAGCTCATCATGCTCCAAAAATTTCACTCCGGTTCAATCGAAATTTTAGGAGAATCGATCCGAAATATTGATACGAAAGGCTCTCAAAGGCTTCGGCAAAAATGGGCTGTTTTGTTTCAATTCGGTGCCCTTTACTCCTCTATGAATGTGTTGGAAAATATCTCTTTGCCATTGATAGAGCATACGAATCTCTCAAAAAATTTGATCGAAAATATCGCCATGACTAAACTAAGTATGGTGGGATTACCCCCATCTGCTGCCTATTTGTACCCCAGAGAGCTAAGCGGCGGGATGAAAAAAAGAGTTGGTTTAGCGCGTTCTCTGGCACTAGACCCTGAACTGCTTTTTTTAGATGAGCCTACCAGTGGGTTAGACCCCTCTAGTGCTGAAGCGTTTGATCGGCTGATCGTCGAGTTGCGGGACATGTTGGGCTTTAGTGTTGTGATTGTGACGCATGATTTGGATACGATCAAAACGGTGCTGGATCGTTTTATCGTTTTGCATGATAAAAAGGTCTGTTTTGACGGTAACTATGATGAGGTGGTTCGAAGTAATCAGCCGTTTTTAAATGAATTTTTAAAGGTGATGTAATGGAGAGAAACGCAAATTTTATTTTCGTAGGGGTGATCGCACTGTTCGGTCTGATTTCTCTGGGAATTTTTGCCTTTTGGTTGGGGAAATACGGCTCAAATGAGGATCAATTTCAGAGCTATCGCACCTATGTATCAGAATCGGTTGCAGGATTAAAAGGCTCTTCTCCGGTGCGGTTAAAAGGGATCGATGTCGGGTTTGTCGAAGAGGTGCGGATTGACGGTGAAAACCCGGAGAGGATTTTAATCGATTTCAAAGTCGAAAAAAATACCCCCATAAAAACTGATAGCGTCATTGTACTGAACTCTCAGGGGATTGCGGGGATCGGTTATTTGGAGATCAAAGGGGGGACGAACGGATCGCCGTTTTTGAGTGCGGTCGATAAAAGTGAGCGTCCGGTTCTGATCTCAAAGCCCTCTATGATAAGTGTTATGACCGATAAGGCCGAACTGATCCTCTCTCATATCGATAAAACAGTGCTCAAAATCGATCAACTGGTCAGCGAACGCAATATCCAAAACACGACGACGAGTTTGGAAAACCTCTCGCTGATATCGACGGAGTTAAAAAACAATCGTCAGGATATGACAACGTTACTCAAAGGGGCGATAGAGGTGGAGAGTAATACCAATCAAACCATCAAAGCGTTTTCCTCTTTGGCGCAAAAGAGCGACTCTGTTTTAGAGGAGACGAAAACATTGGCTCAAGAGAGTACATCCTTTGTTCGTGAGATCAAACAATCCGATCCCATGGGCAAACTCAACGTGACGCTAGAAAACTCCAATCAGGCGATCGAAGAGGGAAAAAATATGATTCGAGAAGGGACGATACTCATCAAATCACTCCAAGAGAGCCCTAGTGATTTACTTTTTAAATCTAAATCTTCAGTATCTATTCCCGAAAATGAGCGATAAAATGATTCAAAACGGATGATTTAAGAGGTCTTTTTTGGTAAAAGAGATGATTGGATTGAAATAGCATAGGCGGATAAAGAAGATGGAGCGGACGCTCCAGAAAAATCAACCGAATTTACCGGTAATATATTCTTGAGTAAGTTTCTCTTTTGGGGTGACAAACAGTTCTTCAGTATGACCCAGTTCCACCAAATCTCCTAAATACATGAAGCCGGTGTAGTCACTGACACGAGCGGCTTGCTGCATATTATGGGTAACGATGATGATGGTAACACGCTCTTTGAGCTCGATCACCAGTTTTTCGATCCCTTGTGTAGAGATCGGATCAAGTGCCGATGTCGGCTCGTCAAAGAGCAAAACTTCAGGCTCTACGGCAATCGCGCGGGCAATACACAAACGTTGTTGCTGTCCACCTGAGAGACCGTTTGCATCGTGTTTGAGACGGTCGCTTACCTCTTTCCAGATGGCGGCATCTTGAAGTGCTTTTTCAACCCGTCCGTCGAGTTCGCTTTTATTTTTAATCCCTTGAAGACGTAATCCATAGGCGACGTTGTCATAAATCGACATCGGAAACGCCGTTGGTTTTTGGAAGATCATTCCGATTTTGGTACGAAGGTGGATAAGATCTTCTTTTTCACCTAAAATATTGTGCCCTTCGAATTCGATCTCCCCTTTGTAGGTATTTCCCGGATAGAGATCGTGAATACGGTTAAATGAACGGAGAAGCGTCGTTTTACCACATCCTGATGGACCAATTAGTGCCGTTACAGAGTGTCTAGCAATCGGCATTGTTATCTTTTTGAGACTTGGTGCCGGAGCCCCTTTGTAGGTGAATTCGAAATCGCGTACGTTAAGAGCACACTCTTCTTTAGGTATTTCAATGATACTTGCCATAATAAGTTACTTCCTTTTACCGAAATGGAGGACTAAGCGTCCAAAAATATTGAGTCCGAGAATAAACATTGTGAGGATAAAGGCAGCCGCCCATCCGAGCTGTTGCCAATCATCATAAGGGCTGATCGCATAGTTAAACATCGTCACTGTCAGTGAGGGCATTGCCTGATTTAGATCAGTGGTGTAAAAGTTATCGTTAAAAGAGGTAAAGAGCAATGGAGCAGTTTCTCCTGCCACACGGGCAATACCTAGCAGTACCCCGGTCAAAATCCCCGCTTTGGCTCCACGATAGACGACATCCATAATTACTTTGTATTTTGGTGCACCTAGAGCAAACGCCGCTTCACGGAGCGTTGATGGGACGAGCTGAAGCATATCATCGGTGGTGCGTAAAATAACCGGAATCATAATGATAGCCAATGCAATCGCCCCTGCCCATGCGCTAAAATGTCCCATAGGCATAACGACAATCGCATAAACGAACGCTCCGATAACGATGGAAGGAGCTGACATCATGATATCCGAAATATCACGGATGGTGTGGGCGAGTTTAGAGTTTTTGCCGTATTCGCTGAGGTACGTTCCCGCCATAATCCCCAGCGGTACACCGATGAGGGTAGCGAGTGAAATCAAGATCAGCTGACCGACAAGGGCATGTTTGAGACCGCTGTCTTCATATCCCGGAGGAGAACCCTCGTAGATGAAGATATTCCAGTTAAGGGCATCGATCCCTTTCATCATTAAGACTCCGAGAATCCAAAACAAAAACCCTAGGGCGATGATGGTGCTAAAGGTGGAGAACCCGAGTGCGACTTTGTTAATCAATATGCGTTTTTGAACGGCTGTCATGAAGCTTTTCTCACTTTACGTAAAAAGTAGAATTTCGCGATAGCGATAACAACGAAGCTCATGATGAGCAATGTCAATGCCAATCCGAAAAGGCTGGAGAAATAAAGGGAGCTGTCTGCTTCGGTAAACTCATTGGCAAGGGTTACCGGAATCGAGGTGGTTGGATCCATAATGGAACTTGGGGTATGATGAACATTCCCCATGACAAACGTAACCGCCATTGTCTCACCGATTGCACGACCCAAAGCGAGGATGAGTGAACCGATAATCCCTGCTTTTGCATACGGGATGATGACGTCTTTAATAACGTCCCATTGTGTTCCGCCGAGTGCATATGCCGATTCTTTGAGGATATCGGGGGTGGTGTTCATCGCATCGCGGGTAACGGCTGCCATAAACGGCAAAATCATGATTGCCAAAACGATCCCTGCTGCAAACAAACCGATCCCCATTCCTCCGAAGATATCGCGTAAAATCGGGACGAAGAAAAACAATCCCCACATACCGTAGATAACCGATGGGATTGCCGCGAGGAGTTCGACGCTCACACCGAAGAACCCTTTTATCTTATCATGAGCGATTTCGCTGAGGAAGATAGCAACTCCGATAGCGATAGGAATGGCGAGAAGCATTGCCAAAAACGTCGATGCAACGGAGCCGAAAATGGCGGCATACGCTCCGAATTTATCGAGATTGGGAGCCCATTCGTCTTTGGTGATGAAATCCAGACCAAAAGCATTCATAGCTTCGGTCGATTGGTTAAAAAGTACCACAAATATCCATGCGACGATGAAGAGGATCAGCAACGCGCTGGTTCGGGTCATGTTCAGGAAAATTTTATCAATCATGCCAAGCCTTGAGTCAAAAAATATATGCAATTTTATTACATAATCATTACAAGTCTGTTACCAAATGCTTTTTAAGCCATTCTAAGGCTTGAGTGCGGGTCTCAAATACTTGATCGAGCTGAGCTTTATAAGCGTTATCCAGTATCGATTTAAAACGGTGAGAGGGGGTGAGTCCCAGAGCTATCAAATCTCGTCCATACAACAAGGGCAAAGGTGGTTTTTTTAAGACATTTAACGTATCGGCACATCGGTACAGCCAATCGCCGGCATCAAAAGTTTGAGGGTTTGCTTCATTAAAAGATCGACCGAAAAAATCAGCTTTGGAGAGAAGAATTAAATCCTCAATACACACCTTTGTGCTTAAATGAAGAATATCACTGTTGCTAGCTTTGCGTCGATAAAATTTACGAGGCCACCCATGATAATAAATCAGAGGGAGGATGGAGGCGATAAGTGCTTTGTCTTCAGTAATTTTATTCAGCCAGGTACGAGCGATATTTACACCTATTTCCGCATGTTTCGGGGCATTTAATACATTGTTTATGGTGATAGTTGTAACCGGTTTACCGATATCGTGCAGGAGAACAGACAACATCAAAACCATATCTTTTCGCCATTCTCCGCTGCGCAAGGTTGCCATAAAATCGAGTGCCATTAGGGTATGCGTCCATACAGAACCCTCTGGGTGGGATAGGGGGTCTTGAGGGGTATGCTCAAAACATTCTAACGGTGTGAAAAAAGGTAGTCCTCCCATTTCTTTGAGTAATTTCATTCCGATTGAGGGGTGAGCGCTTTTAATAAAAAGCTTTTTTAGCTCTTCAAAAATCCTCTCTTTTGGGAGTTCTTCGAGAGAGCCGTCGGCAATCATGCTTTGACATAGAGATAATAACGTGTCATCGCATGTCAGCTCAAATCGAGCTGCAAATTGTACGGCACGCAACACTCTCAGCGGATCATCGATAAAGGTTTGCGGGTCAACACAACGTAGTATTTTGTGTTTTAAATCTTTTATACCTCCATAGGGATCGATAAGCGTTTGCGTGAGGGGATCGTATCCTATGGAGTTGATAGTGAAATCACGACGACGTGCTGCTGAGGCATAATCCATTTCGTGATGCCATGCCATTTCGAACCCTTTGTGTCCGGTGCCGTATTTGGATTCGGTTCGAGGCGGAGAAAAATCGATGCTATAGCCATCGAAAACGAGCTTGAGGATACCGAAGCTTTTTCCATAGATGCCCACTTTTCCAAAAGGGCTTAAAAGGGCTTCGAGTTTATCGAGAGAGGTAATTCCATAGAGTTCTATGTCTAAATCTTCGGTGCTGTATCCGCTCAAAAAATCGCGTACATATCCTCCTACGATAATCGCTTTAATCCCATGATGTGCGAGATGCTCAATCAATTGGATTAAAGAGGAGGAGAGGGGAATCATTTTTTGGGTATTTTCTTTTTTTCGATTAGATTGTCAAGTGAAAAACTAAAAGTAGAACCGATCCCAAGCGTACTTTCGATACGGAGGTCGGAATCGTGCAATTTTAGGATATAACTGACGATGGATAGCCCTAGACCCATCGAGTTGTCC
>NZ_JBAQPS010000164.1:0-3991 GCF_049305995.1 Sulfuricurvum sp. | reverse complement strand
AGATAGTAAAGCTTGTCTTTTTTTACACTCAGCCCTGCAAGATAACGCAATGCCAAATTTGCCTGCAATGAGGCTATATGCATTACTATAGGTGCCGCAATCCCCGCAGGGGTTTTAGAAGTTATTTTAAACAGTTCCGTAAATGAAGCCTCTTCAAAAAAACAGACTTGTCCGTTAAACGCTTCTACCGATCCATATACCCACGGTAAACCTTTTGATTTAGCATAGGTATTAATTGCACCGCGTGAGGGGAGATTATCGGTTGCGTCGATAATTAGATCCACATCGATATTCTTCTCAATAAATTCTTCAAAACGACAGATATGTGCATGTGCTCGTACATACGGGCATCGTGCTTCAATCAGTTCAGCAGCTACTTCGGATTTATATTTCCCTTCATCACCGCTTTTAAAGGCAATTTGACGATGAATGTTATGCAAACTCACGGTATCAAAATCGACCATATGTATTTCACCAATCCCTGATGCACCTAAGGCAAATGCTAATGAGCTTCCTAGCCCTCCACTTCCA
This sequence comes from Sulfuricurvum sp., assembly GCF_049305995.1. Classification (GTDB taxonomy): domain Bacteria; phylum Campylobacterota; class Campylobacteria; order Campylobacterales; family Sulfurimonadaceae; genus Sulfuricurvum. The sequence goes on along the minus strand of NZ_JBAQPS010000164.1, from coordinate 3,460 downwards.
ATAATCGCAATCTTCTTCGATTGTAAAGATTGTTGTCTCGTTTCACCCCATAACTGTACCTGACGATGAAAATACTGCATCATCTTTACACTCTCCTTTTTATTTTCTTAATAAACCCATTTTTTACTCATATTCGATTATGCATGTTCTGTTTCCACGGGTAAAATAATAATAAAACAAGCACCAGTATTAGTATTTTCAACCCAAATTTTTCCCCCAAAACTTTCTTCAATAATATATTTTGACATATGCAATCCAAGACCGGTACCTTTGTCCTGATCTTTTGTTGTAAAATAAATATCAAATACTTTACCTAGAATATTAGGAGAAATTCCCCCTGCATTATCCTCCACACGTACCTGAACCCCTTTAGCACAATCGTCTACACTAATCATAATCTTTCCCTCAATAATCTTTTGCTCGATTATGGCATCATGCGCATTTTTAATGAGATTCATTAATACTTGAATCATCTCATTTTTAGCAATATTGACTTTACGATTGGTAGAAATATTTAAATCAGTTTTTATTTTTGCGTATTTTAAAAATACATCACTTAGATTTAAAGCATTCAAAGCTAAATTGCCAATATCTTCAAGGACTTTCGATTTATCCGTTTTGTAAAAATTTCTAAAATCATCAATTGTTTTAGAAAGATATTGGAGATGCTCATCAATCCGCGTATGACTTTTATCAAAATATTCTTCGTCACATATTCCTAGTTTTTGTTTAACGTACATATCCTGATTAATTAATGCTAAAGTATGCAATGGTTGTCGCCATTGATGAGCTATTTGTTCAATCATTTCTCCCATAGCTGCAAGTCTAGATTGTTGAACAAACAGACGATCTTTCATTCGCGCTTCATTAAGTGCTACTTTAACTTTCTCGCTTAAAGTATCATTCAAACGATTTAATTTACCAATATATTCACGTTGTAAAAGATATACTCTATGTGCAAGAGCAAGAGACAGAAAAACCATTTCAATTGCTGAACCGATTTGTTGAACATGGTTTATACCATAAAAACTTGGAATAAGATCAAACTTATTAAAAGCAAAAATAATGGTGGCAATCAAAAAAGACCCCCAACCGGCTACATAAAAACGTGCTGCTCGATATTCATGCTTCATTACTCTTATACCTACTATCAATAAAAGTATTGGCATAAGAGAGGCTAAAGCAGCATTAATAGGAATTACGGTTCCATATGGAAGAAATGCTGAAGCTAGACTCATAGATAATGTTACGCTCATCATAGTAACAATTACTTTATCCATTTTTGGAGTATACAGAGGGGTATTAAGAAAATTACGACTAAAATAAAGGGCAAAAAATGAGCTTAAAGCAATAAAGGCACTGGAACCATGCTCAATTAACCAACGAAAATCACCCCAAATGTATTTAATTCCCAATCCATCAAAAGAGAGTTGCCATAAAATAAATGAAACTAAAAAAAGTATGTAACGAAGATAATTTGGATCATGCGTATAAATAAACAAAACAATATTGTAAAGTAAAATAATAATAAATAGACCATAATACATTCCGACAAAAAAATTATTTTGCTCCATTTCTGCCAATAAATCTTCCGAAGAAAGTATAGAAATAGGTAATTGCATCGAACTTTGTGTTTTCACCCGCAAAAAGAGAGTTGAAGTAGACATAGTATCAAAAGGAAGTTCAGAGATAAAATGATGTGAAAATACTTCACGGGTATGAAAAGGTTTAGCTGTTCCCATTTGTTTATATTTCAGAATTTTCCCATCTTTATTAATCAAATACAAATCAATATTTTCTAAAAGAGGATAGGCAATTTTCATCCACATTTTTTGATGATACTTAGAATTTAAATTATTTAGATCGATTTTAAACCAATAGACAGATTGAGTAAAGCCAAAATTGATACTTCGTGCTTTTGTATAAGAGGTAAATGTAATATTTTTTATTTCATTTATAGAACTATTTTTGTCAATATCTTCCCAATATGAAATAGAATATTCTATCAGGTGAGTATTTTTATCATAAGATTGGAAAGTAGACGCTAGCAATGAATACGTAAAAAAAAGATATAATAAAAAAAATTTCACTCTATTTACGTTTACGTAACGCCTCTTTAAAACCCCACCCTTTACGTGATTCGCTAAGGCTTTTTCGATCCAGCTCCACAATCAAAAACTCTTCAGTATTACCTAAATCTGCTTCGATCTCACCATCAGGAGATACCACCATAGAATCACCGTAAAACTTCCATGCATGTTTTTCATCACAATACTCTCCGACACGATTAGCACGCAAAATATAGCAATTATGGGTAAAAGCTCGTGTTTTCAAAAGTTCACGCCAACGATTATGCGACTCAAAGGTTGAAGCACTCGGCACCAATACCACATCTACTACTTTAGAACTAACCGCATCCCACATTGGATCAAAATGAGTTTCAAATCCCCCCATGACTCCAAATTTAAATCCATTCACAGCGAAAATCAGAGGAGCTTTTACCGGTTCAATCGGATTATTGAAAAATTTCTCTTCATTCCAGTGAGGGTAGTTGATCAAAAATTGCTGAGGATAGTAGGTAACGCTTCGGGCATTCACCTTGGCAATCATTTTAGTACACTCTTTTTTCTTCACCATAACGATAGGGGCGACAAACGTAAGATCGTATTTAAGCGCCAAGGATTTAAGTGTTTCGATTTGATGATTGCTTTGTTCGGCAATCATGCTCACAGGCGTTTGGATAAGTTCTTTAAAAAAGGGATTAAGAAGATATTCTCCCATCAAAACGAGTTTTACCCCTTTTTGATTGGCTACACGGGCATAACTCTCAAGCTTGTTACTCCCCATACCAATGGAAGGGAGTTGAAGTATGGCAACACGCATTATTGCTCCTGATTTTTGATGATTTGAATCTGTAACTGAGCATTTTGGAGCATCGCTTCGGCAGTTTTAAGCTCTTTCATCCCCTCTTCATACGCTTTGACACTCTCGTTCATCGCCAATGCCGGATCCATTAGCTTTTCTAAAATTACTTTGGCATTTGTTATCTTCGTTTCAAAACTCTCTTCGTTACTCATAGTGCCTCCCGAACGTAATTCTCTATTTTATCAATTTCTACTAAAAAAGCATCATGCCCATAGTCACTCTCAACTTCCAAATAATCACTATTGGTTTTCCCCAATGCTCTCATCGCACTGTGGATCGCTTCCATCTCACTAGGGAGGAAAAGGATGTCTTTCTCAAACCCCACCAAATAAAGTTCGGCATTGATTTTGCCTAAAGCCTCTTCGAGTGAATCAAATCCTCGTGAGAGATCGTAGATATTAATCGCTTTGGTGATATACAAATACGACAGAGGATCAAACCACTTCGTAAAATTGTATCCGTTGTACTCCAAATACGATTCAACCTGAAATTTACCGAACAGTTCAAATAAGCCATCCGTCCGCTTGTATTCACG
>NZ_JBAQPS010000163.1:0-5468 GCF_049305995.1 Sulfuricurvum sp. | reverse complement strand
TACACCTGCTTATAATTACGCCCTCTTTATAACACTGGACGAGTAGGAAAGCGGCTGAATCCACCTCCCTGCTAAGGAGACGTACTGGCAACGGTACCGAGAGTTCGAATCTCTCCTCGTCCGCCACCACATCAATTTAATCTCCTCTAACACAATCCAAAAATACAAATACAAACCCCTTAAATAGGTACTTTAAAAGCTATTTAGCCTCTAATACCCATTTATCCTATTCAACAACATCCGACTTTTTAATGTACCTTTTAATGTACTTTCGTATAATGTACCTCATCAATACCTAAAAAAACTCTCCAACTACTGTAGATCATAACACCGATTGTAAAGATAAAGGAAGATAAAAAAAGAAATTCTTTCATTCGAAGATTGTAGCATAAAATGAAGATATCCACCCAACCTGCCATTTTATAGGCAAAAAAAAAGGCAAGAGCAATAAAGCCCCTGCCTTGTATCTTTTATCCGGTAGCTAATCGGAAAGAGACACCTTCTTGATTACGATGAAAGTATAACACAAAATCAACCGCATATTACGAATATTAAAAATAAACGCTTTTTTAAAATGTCGGTAAACTTTTAATAATTTGACGAAAAAAGTTTTAAGAGTTATTTGCGAAGTATCGCCCTATCCCCTCTACCAAACCATCCACCATGAATCGTTGATATTTTTCATCAGCAATAAGTGCCGATTCTTCGGGATGACTAATATACCCCACTTCCAATAAAACAGCCGGCATTTGTGCTCCGACCAAAACCCAAAATGGTGCTTCACGAACACCGTTATCATGCACACCGCCAAACTGCTTACGCAAACTGCCCAGCATCCCTTTTTGGAGGTCAATAGCAAGCTTGTTAGATGCAATAATTTTCTCTTTGTTCAAAAAACTCAAAAAACTGAGTTTTCCGTACTGCCCCATTTCCTCGATCTCTTCAGAATTTTCTAATGCTGCCACTCTCATCGATCGCTCACTCCGTGTCGGGGAAAGAAAATACGTCTCGATCCCTTCTGCGGCATTGGGGTCTGAAGTTTTTGGAATAGAGTTAGCATGTACTGAGATAAATAAATCAGCTTCTTTAGTATTAGCGTATTTAGTTCGATTTTTGAGTTCAATAAATGTATCATTATTACGTGTCATATAAACCGTATAGCCTTGATCACGTAGTTTTTCACTGAGCTGTTGAGAAATATTTAAAACAATCTCTTTTTCCATAAATCCGTTTCCAACTGCACCACTATCTTTTCCACCATGTCCCGGATCAATCACAATAATTTTTTTACTACGATCACGAGGAGTAATTGCAACCAAAGGTGGAAGTGCTGCGATGAGTGGCGGTTCTTGTACTTCTGCTTTAATAAGCGGCACTGTTGTAAGCGGTGAAGTTATTTTTGGTGATTCAAGTGAAAGATCAATATAAAGGATTGAACCTTTTGTGATAGGCTTGATTGCAATAGGATGATTGTGTTCAAATACCAATCGAAGTGTTTTAGAATCAAACTGAGCCATTTTAATTCGGTTAATATCATGATGTTCTAATGTTTGTGTTTTAGATAAAAGTGAAGAATAAATATCAACAATGTAACGAAAACGCTGTTTGTCCGTTTCTATAATTTTAGAAATCTTAACTTCAGAAAGGCTAATTGCTGTATCAAAAATCAGTTCAAGCCCATTATCTTTCCATCGGCTCTCCAGTAAATGACGACGCGTCGTCATTGATATCTCATCAGTATTAGTATCTATTTTCACTATTTTTTCAGGTTCAGAAGATGTAAATTTGGTTACAACTAATGCCGGCTTAAATGTTTTATCGTAAATTACAGATGGAACACTAGACGATACCCCTGATAAAGACACAGGTGTTTCATTGATAGAAGGAGCTTTTATAATAGGCTCATTTTTTTTCACGGACGTTATAATTTTTGCTAAATCTGCTTGATATTTGCTAACATCAATCCCCAGTTTTTCTCCACCTCGAATAATTCCTTCTAAAGCTTCGGTAGCCAATGGTTTATTTTTATCTAAAATAGCACGTAAATAAAGAGTTTTAAATTCATTATAGCCACGAAATTGTTCAACTTCATCATTGCTTTCCAATGCTTTTTTTGCCAAATCCAAACGACTATTTTCATTTGCACCTATGGCAATAGTAACCACTAAAAAAATGAAAAGTAGTATACGAATCAGCACTCCAAAACTACTCCCCGAGAGTCAATTTTTCTATTAACTCTTTGACAGAAATAATTTTGTCAATACGATAGCCATTACTTCCAGAAAAGAATAATCCAAACTCTTTATCTCCTAAATACGCATCGCTCAGGCGATCAGCGATACAAAATCCAACCTCTTTCGCTTCTACGCCGCGATTACACGGAGCGACACAGTTAGAGATACATTTGATCGAAGGACCGGTTCGGGTATCGATGAGATCGCGTAGATTTGTTCTGACACCGCGCGCAGGATAACCGACCGGAGATTTCATAAGAGTGATGTCCTCTTCTTTGGCATCGATAAGAACCTGTTTGAAGTTTTCATGGGCATCACACTCATGTGTTCCGATAAAACGGGTTCCCATTTGAACACCTGACGCACCCAAGGCTATCATTTTATCAATATCGTTTTTATCCCAGATTCCCCCTGCGGCAAAAACCGGAATATTTCCCCATAACGCCGCTTCTTCGACGACAGGAGCTACAAGATTTTCGAGTTGGTACTCTTCCATCGCGCACTGCTCATAGGTAAACCCTTGGTGTCCGCCGCTCAGAGGTCCTTCTAAAATCACCGCATCAGGAAGACGGTTATACCGTTTTTGCCAACGTTTGCAGATGATAGAGAGCGCTTTGGGGGATGATACGATCGGTACCAATGCGACATCGGGATAATCGACCGTAAACTCCGGCATATTGGTCGGTAATCCTGCACCTGTAATGATGATATTGACCCCAGCTTCACACGCATCGGTTACGACTCTGCCGTAATCGTTGATCGCGTACAAAATGTTACACGCCAACGGTGCATCGCCGCAAATTTTACGGGCATTTTTGACAATCGCATCCAGCCCTTTTTTCGAGTAGAAATTCTCAGCATCCAGAGGACGGTTAGCTATGAGTTTATCTGCGTAAATCTTATCTTCATAATATCCCGTACCGACCGAACTAATAACCCCAAGTCCTCCCTCTAAAGAAACCGTCCCCGCGAGTTTATCCCAACTGATACCAACACCCATTCCACCTTGTACGATAGGGATCTTAATGGTATGCTTACCTATTTGAATTGGTTTTAAGCTCATTGGGTTACCTTTAATCGCGCAAATTTTCGTTTTCCCACTTGAAGGATGTATTCACCCTTTTCTAGTTGGTATTGCTCATCGCTTAGTTTATTTTGATCGATTTTAACAGAGCCTTGCTTAATCTCGCGACGGGCTTGTGACGTTGAAGGACTAAGGGAACAGTCAACGAGTGCTTTTGCTACCCAAATCGGCCCTTCAAGAGAAAATTCATCCATTTCACTCGGAATTTCACTTTGGGCATGAACTCGTTCAAACTCAGCTTGGGCACCTAATGCCGCCTCTTCAGAGTGAAATCGTGTAGTGATCTCTAATGCGAGGGATTCTTTTACTTTTTTCGGATGGAGTGAGCCGTTTTCGACACCCACTTTTAGCGCTTCAATCTCATCAAGACTGAGCGCACTCAAAAGCTCAAAATAACGCCACATTAACGTATCACTGATACTGAGAATCTTTCCGAACATCTCGTTTGGCTCATCGGCTACTGCGATGTAGTTATTCAACGATTTAGACATTTTTTGAACGCCGTCAAGCCCCTCTAAAATCGGCATCATTAATACCGATTGTTCTTTCCCGATCTCATAGACACGTTGCAGATGACGCCCCATCAGAAGGTTGAATTTTTGATCCGTCCCGCCGATTTCAACATCACTTCTAAGGTGAACACTGTCGTATCCTTGTAAAAGTGGGTACAAAAACTCGCTGATCGAGATCGAGATACCCGCCTTATGACGTTTATCGAAATCGTCTCGCTCCAACATACGGGCTACATTATAGGTCGTAGTGAGTTCCAACATCCCCGCCGCACCGAGAGGATTAATCCACTCCGCATTAAAAACGACGCTCGTTTTTTCAGGATCAAGAATTTTAAACACTTGTTCTTTGTAGCTTTTTGCGTTCTCCTGAATTTGTGCGGGAAGGAGTTTTTTACGGGTTTCACTTTTGCCGGTCGGATCACCGATCTGTGCCGTGAAATCACCGATCAAAAACTGGATATGCGCCCCGAATTTTTGAAATGCGGCGAGTTTTTGCAGCAACACTGTATGCCCTAAATGCAGATCGGGGGCGGTCGGATCGAATCCCGCTTTAACCGTATAGGTTTCCCCTTTTTCAAAAAAGTTTTTTAACAATGTCTCAAGGCGTGCCTCATCGATAATCTCGGCAGTTCCTCGTCTGATCTCTCGTAATGCTGTTTGAATCATGATTTATCCTTGGCTTCGGTACGCGTCATCGGTCCGAAAAAATTGTATTATTTTCCCTTTTTTCTCTAACTTGGAGCGGAGGCGATTAATATCCGCTTCGAGAGTTTGAAACTCCATCTCGCAGTATTGTGTATGTTCTGATTTTTCTTTTCCTAATTCGATAGAGTTGATATCTGCCCCCATTTTTGCCATATAAGTGAGTAAATCAGCAAGTACCCCTTTCGCACTTTGCATACTGATAATGAGGTGATAACGGTAGTAGTGTTGAGATTTCCATCGTACAAATACCATCGGTTCCCTACGATCAATCATACCAGCAGCATTTTTACACATTTTATGGTGAATATGCGCTTTTCCTTCATGCATAAAAGCGACAATTTCATCCCCTGTTTTAGGATGGCAACAATAATCAAAGACAGCATCACTGACACTGTTATTAGAATAAACTTCCAATGAGGCAAATACGTACGGTTTAACTTTAAAACGATTTCGAGAGAGAAAGCTAAAGCGATTATTTTCACCTAATTCCTGTGTAAAACGATTAACTGTTTCTTTGAGTAAATCAAGCTCACTCGGGATACGATGACGCTGTTCTTCTAAATGTGTTTCGCTGAATAACTCTTCAATACGCATAATATCCATATTAAAAAGAGTGCTTAAAATATTAATCCCTGATTCAGTATCAATCGCACGAATACGCTGATTGCAGTTAGCCCGCATACTCGCTTTGGCACGAGAGGTTTTTACCGCATCAATCCAACTGCAACGATTGATTTTTTTAGAAGCCGTCGTGATTTTAACGATATCACCGTTATGCAGTTCACTCAGAAGAGATGCCTTTTCTTTGTTGATCAAACACCCCTCGGCACTATCTCCAATCTCGGTATGTATTGCATATGCAAAATCCAGGGCCACCGCACCGCGAGGAAGAGTAAACGGTTTTCCTTTCGGAGAAAAAACACTGATATCTTC
>NZ_JBAQPS010000162.1:0-17693 GCF_049305995.1 Sulfuricurvum sp. | reverse complement strand
GATCAACTCCACTTTGATTATGCGGTATGATCCCTCGTCTCACGTATCATCTTTCGTTTCCTAATCCTCTTAATGCTTCCGAGGAAGGGCTTGTTGCTTACGGCGGTGATCTCTCCCCTTCACGTTTGATGCTGGCATACCGTTTAGGGATATTTCCGTGGTACAGTGCAAACGATCCGATTTTGTGGTGGTCACCTGATCCGAGATTGATATTGGAACTGGATGATTTTAAGCTTACTCGGTCATTACGAAAAAAAATTCCCTATTTCGAAGTCCGTTTTGATACGGCATTTTCGTCAGTAATTCGTGAATGCTCAATTGCACCTCGACGGGGACAAAGTGGAAGCTGGATTGTTCCGGAAATGATTGAGGCGTATGAAGAACTCCATGCACTAGGGTATGCGCACAGTGTCGAGGCGTATCAAGAGGGGATTTTGGTTGGGGGGCTTTATGGGGTGAGTGTCGGAGGAGTATTTTGCGGTGAGTCGATGTTTGCTAAAGTCTCTGATGCTTCTAAAGTTGCTTTTGCTGTTTTGGTGAACCGATTGTGGGAGTGGGGATATGATTTTATCGATTGTCAGGTCCCCACCAATCACCTCAAAAGTTTGGGGGCTAAAGAAGTTTCTCGTAAAGAATTCTTATTTCGCTTGAGTCAATCGTATAAGTATGATACAACTTTTAACTCTATTTTGGCATAATAGGTGCATTTTTTAACTCGGAGCTTTGGATTATGTACATTGCGGAAGCACGTTTTGCCCTTTGGGTTGATTTTATTGAACGAACATTTTTGGATGAAAAATTTAAAGAATTGATTACAAAGGGGATTATTAATGGAGCGACATCTAATCCTGCTATTTTTAAAAGTGCAATTTTAACTTCCCCTGCGTATAAAGAACAGCTCGCTACCCTCACACATTTCTCCCCAAAAGAAAAATACGAAGCATTGGCAATCTTTGATATTCAAAAAGCAGCAGATATTTTGCATTCTTTGTATGACGCGGGAGATGATGGATACGTGAGTATCGAAGTCGATCCATTTTTGTGTGATGATGCAGAAGCAACAGTAACAGAGGGGAGACGTCTCCACAAGAGTATTAACCGACCCAATGTCATGATTAAGGTTCCAGCAACTCAGGCAGGTTATAGTGCAATGGAAACATTAGCTTCCGAGGGGATTGCTGTTAATGCGACGCTGATTTTTTCGCTTGAGCAAGCATTGAACTGTGCGAGGGCATTTGAACGGGCATCCCATAAAGCGAGTGTTGATACCGTCATCAGTGTATTTGTCAGCCGGATTGATCGAGCTATCGATGAGACACTCCGTCTAGCTGGTATTGAAACCGGTAAAATGGGAATTCTAAATGCGGCAGATATTTACAATCGTGTTGAGGCTTTAAGTATTCCGAAATGTCGCGTATTATTTGCAAGTACTGGGGTAAAAGGCTCTGAATTTAGGGCATCTTATTACATTGATGAGCTTTTGGCGTATAATAGTGTTAATACAGCATCAATCGTAACGATTGATGCTTTTGTCGATAGTGGGGACAGAGTATTAAAATTACCGATAAATGATGAAGTTATCGACAGTTATAAAACTAAAGTTGCGAATGCAAGAATCGATATGGATACTCTAATCGATCAGCAAATTAGTGAAGGGCTAGATGCTTTTAAAGTAGCTTTTAGCGAAATATTAAGTGCATTGGAGTAAATGATGAATCAAGCTATCCACGATCAATCCGATTTAAATTTGGATGTTTTAAAAAAAATTAAAGGTTATTTGCGTCGGATGGTAGATGCAGGGGGAAGTGACTTACACATTAAAGCCAATGCCGTTGTTCGTGCTCGTATAAATGGTGAAATTATTCCGCTATCTGGTGAAATTTTATCCAAAGATGATGCGCTTATATTTGCGAAAGAGTTACTTCAAATTCGTTTTTCTGAATTGCTTGAAAAAAAAGAGTTGGATCTTGTCTATCCGTTTGATGAAAACACCCGTTTTCGTATCAATATTTTTTTTCAGATGGAGGGGATATCAGCGGTTTTCCGTTTGATTCCGGTAAAAATTCTAACAGTAGATGAGTTACTGTTACCCGAAATCGTTCACAGTTTTGCAGAGATGGAACGGGGGCTTGTTTTGGTAACAGGTGTTACGGGAAGCGGTAAATCGACCACTTTGGCTGCATTGATTAATGAAATCAATTGGAATCGTCGAAAACATATTATTACCATTGAAGATCCGATAGAGTTTGTTCATAAAGATCGCAAGTGTATCATCAATCAGCGTAGTGTTGGACAAGATACGAATAGTTTTAGTACGGCTCTTCGAGCAGCATTGCGTGAGGATCCTGATATTATTTTGGTGGGTGAAATGCGAGACATGGAAACAATAGACATTGCTCTTCATGCTGCAGATACCGGTCATTTAGTTTTTTCCACACTCCATACACTTGACGCAAAGGAGACGGTAAACCGCATTGTTTCTGTATTTCCGGCAAGTGAACAAAACCGTGTTCGTATGACGTTGGCTTCGGTGCTCAAAGGAGTTATTTCACAACGTTTGATTCCAACAGTGGATGGCAAGCGTACCGCTGCACTTGAAATTTTGATCCGTACAGCTCGTATAGAGCAGTTAATCGCGGAAAATCGAGATATTGAGATCCCTGATACAATTGCTGATGGTAAAGAGCTCTATAAGTCTCAAACCTTCGATCAAGGGATATTGGATCTTTATCTGAGAGGGCGTATTTCACGTGACAATGCTTTGACTTATGCAACATCACCGTCTGATTTAAAACTTCGCATGGAAGGATTAAGTGCCACAGTTGAAAAAGGTAAATTAGGAAGCGATGATGCACTGAAAGAATTGAGCGAAGATGATTATATTGCACTAAAAGAGTAAAATATTTTAGGATACTTTTAACTGTTTTTAAGTATAATTCCCCTCATTTTATTTAAAGGACATGAATTATGTTAGAAGGTATCGTAAGAGAGAGTATTGGCAAAGCTACTACAAAAGCGTATCGCCGTGATGGTTATCTTATTGCCAACATCTACGGAAAAGGGCTTGAAAATATTCACGCTGCGTTCAAAATGAACGATTTTATCCGTACTGTGCGCAACAAAGAGACCGTAGCATTTGCTGTAAACGTAGCGGGTAAAGAGATGAACCTTGTTGTTCAAGGATATGAGTCTCATCCGGTTTCAGGCAACTTGTTGCACGTTGATTTGATGGTTGCACAACCAGGTGTTGTTACTCACTATCATGTTCCGGTTAACGCAGTAGGAACTCCTATCGGTTTGAAAAATAAAGGTATGTTATTTGTAGCTAAAAAACGTCTTCGTGTAAAAGCGGCGATTGAAAACTTGCCAACTGCCATCACTGTTGATGTTGCTCCACTTGATTTGGGTGATTCTGTATTGGTTCGTGATCTTGCACGTGTTGAAAACGTTACCTTTACTGATTCAGACCGTGTATCGGTTCTCAGTATCATTAAAGCGAAATAATTATGCTAATCGTCGGACTGGGAAACCCCGGCTCGACGTACTCTCAAACTCGTCATAATATCGGCTTTATGGTGATCGATGAACTGTGTCGTCGTCACAGTGTGCAAAACGTTTCCAAGAGCTCCTTTGAAGGGGAGTTGTTTAAAATGGGATCACACTTTTTCCTGAAACCTACTACCTACATGAATCTCTCCGGTCGATCTATCCTCACCGTTAAAAATTTTTATAAGATTGATGAAGTAATTGTTGTCCATGATGATTTGGATTTGCCTTTTGGAGCATTGCGCTTTAAAAGCGGTGGCGGTCATGGGGGACATAATGGGTTGAAATCAGCTGATGCGGCGATAACTCCTCAGTACATTCGTGTCCGAATGGGGATTGGAAAGCCCGAACACAAATCACAAGTAGCCGATTATGTGCTTCATACGTTTACCTCCGACGAGCAAGCTAAACTCCAGACATTCATTTGTGCTGCGGCAGATGCGGTAGAAATGCTTTTAACTCATAATTGCAGTGATGTGGCTGCAAAATGTTCACTTAAAGGAGTGTAATGCTCGCATTTACTACTTTATCATCTATTTATCTACGCTATTTCTTGATCGTCTTGATCGCACTGACCAGTTTTATGGTTGGATTCGATTTGATGGACAATGCTTCAGAACTTCCTAACTCGGCTAACCTTGTCATGATTTACATTATGTATAAGTATTTTTATGCGGTAGACATGATGCTTCCTATCTCGTTGGTGTTTGCGATTATCGCCTCTTTGGTTGAGTTGGTTCGTTCTAATGCATTGGCGGCATATTATGCATTAGGGTATTCAAAAAGAGCGATGATGACCCCTTTTTTAACTGTAGCGGGTCTTTTGATTATTATTTATATTTCTCTTCATGCGACTAATTTTGCCCGTTCAAATGAATTTGCTAACAATTTGCGTGAAACGTCGCAGTTTATCCGCCCGACCAGTAATCTTTTTTTTACCCATGAGGGGAATTACATCTATTTTGGAAATCTCTATCCTCTGAGTAAACGCTCAGAAGATATTCGCATCTTTACGTTTCAGCAAGGGCATCTTAAAGAGGCACTAAGTGCCAAAGAAGCAGTCTATAACAATGGATATTGGAATATACAAAAAGCACACCTGATTCGCCCTCCGCAAGGGTTTGATCTAAAAGGATCTGGGATTGTGAGTGAAGATCGGGAAAATCTAAAAGTACTGCGTGATTTTAAACCTAAAATTTTGGATCAGGTATATGAGGGGAAGGCTAATTTTACCATTGGGGATGGATTGGATGCTTTGAAATTGCTTGAAAACCAAAATGTGGATGTCGCTAAAATTACGAGTGCGCTGTATCGTATTTTTATTTCACCGTGGTTTGCACCAATATTGATGGTAATCTTTTTCACTTATGCTCCGGTGAGTGCCCGTTTCTTGAATCTCTCTTTGTTTAGTTTTAGTGCTATTTTGGTTACGCTGATTATTTGGGGGGTTCTCTTTATGATGGGTGAACTCTCAAATAATAAAACACTTGCCCCTGAAATCGGAATTATAGCCCCGATTATCTTCCTTGGTGGTGTAATGTTATGGCGACTTGGAAATCCCCTAAGGAGAGTTAGGGTAAAATCGCGACAAAACTAATCAATGAGGATTATGAGTGATCGATTTTAAAGCTCTGGCGCAAACCTACGGAACACCTTTGTATGTCTATGATTTTGATGCGATGAAAACGCAATTTGAATCGTTAAAAGAGGCATTTCGCGGGCGAAAATCGATTCTTGCATACGCGGTTAAAGCGAACTCAAACTTAAGCGTTGTCAAACATTTTGCACAGCAGGGTTCTGGAGCCGATTGTGTGTCGATCGGTGAAGTTCGCCGTGCCTTGATGGCGGGAATCCCGAAATACCGCATCCTTTTCAGCGGGGTGGGCAAACGCGACGATGAGATACACGAAGCGATTGAAGCCGATATCCTCTACATCAATGTCGAGAGTGAAGCAGAACTCGGACGTGTCGAGATGATCGCACGCGAGCTTGGTACCAAAGCTCGTATCAGTATTCGTGTTAACCCAAATATCGATCCAAAAACTCATCCGTATATTTCTACAGGGCTGCATGATAATAAATTCGGTGTTGAAATTACAGCGGCCAAACGGATGTATATCCAAGCGAAAAATTCTGAAAATCTTGACCCCGTCGGGATCCATTTTCATATCGGAAGCCAGCTCACCGAGTTGGAACCGATCTATGAAGCGGCGGTAATTGTTGCCGATTTGCTCCGCTCACTCCAAGCGATCGATATTGAACTCAAATTCTTCGATATCGGCGGTGGATTGGGTGTCCGTTACGATAATGAAACGACAATTGAACCTTACGATTATGCCCAAGCAATCCTTTCGGCACTCAAAGGGATCGATGTGACGATCATTTGTGAACCGGGGCGCTTTTTAACGGCAAATGCAGGCTATTTCCTGACCAAAGTACTCTATGAGAAAAACAATGGTGCGAAACGTTTTGTGATGGTGGACGGTGCGATGAACGATCTCATTCGACCGAGTCTTTACAAGGCGTATCATCGTATTGAAGCGTTGGATAAAGAAGGTGACGTAACGCCCGCTGATGTGGTAGGACCGGTGTGTGAAAGCGGTGACTTTTTGGCTAAAAACTATCCGCTTCCTCCGATGGAACACAACGATATTCTCGTTGTTCACAGTGCCGGAGCGTATGGTTTTGGAATGGGAAGTAACTACAACACTCGTGGTCGTTCTGCCGAGATTGCGGTAGAAGCTGGCAAAGAACGTTTAATTCGACGTCGTGAAGCGTTTGAAGATGTCATCGCGTTAGAGCGCGACTACCTGTAGGGATCAGCTATGTATTTTGTGGATGTGCAAGGGACATTAATTGACGATCACACAAAGCTTCCTACTTGTGGGGCGGTTGCTTTTATCGATTATCTTAACACTCAGCGCATTCCCTATATGGTGATTACTAACAGTACTAAAAACCCGAGCGATGAATTTTTAGGGTATTTGAACCAAATAGGTTTGAATATACCGCATGAGCATTATCTCGATCCTCTGATGATGCTAGAGAGTCATATTGATAAAAACCAAAAGATTGCGGCGTACGGATCAGAACCCTTTTTGAATGTACTGTGTTCGATGGGGTACACTCTCGATTTTAGTTCCCCTGATGTGGTGTTGGTTGCGATCAAAGAGGATTTTACCCCTGATGAGTATGCGCAGATGATTGAGTTTCTCCTCGCAGGTGCAGAGCTTGTAGGGATGCATAAGACAACACTCTATGCAAAAAATCATAAACGCTATCCCGGTGTGGGTGCCATTTTGAAAATGTTAGAGTTCGCGACATCCACTCCGTATACGGTTGTCGGTAAGCCAAGCATTCCGTTTTTCGAAGAGGCATTGTCCAGACTTCGGAGACAAAAAGCAGGAGCGGCGTTCAGTGAGATTACGATTATCAGTGACGATGTTAAAGGGGATCTCATCGGAGCGCAAGCGTTGGGGATGAGAGGGATTTTTGTCCTCAGCGGAAAAATTCGAAATGCTGATGAGATTATTCCGTCATTGAAAATTTCCGAACGACCGGCAGAAATTTATCCTGATATGCAGGCAATATTGGAGCATTTATGAATACTTTAGAAGAGTGCAGAGCACGTATTGATGAGATTGACAACGAGATTGTTGCCCTTTTAAACCGTCGTATGGAAGTAGTACACCGTGTCGGTGAGATCAAGCATGAAAATAATGCGGCGATTTATCGTCCTGAGCGGGAAAAATCGATCATTGATCGTCTCACGAAAATCAGTGAAGCATCGAATGGACTGCTCAATGCTCAAGCGATTGAAGCGGTCTTTTTAGAGATTTTTGCGGTCGCCCGTAATCTCGAACTCCCAGAGCGTATTGCCTATCTGGGACCTGAGGGGAGCTTTACCCATCAGGCGGCAGAGTCTCGCTTTGGGGCGATGAGTGATTATCTCTCTCTTGGTTCTATTGAAGCAGTTTTTAAAACTTTGGAAGCGTCGCGTGCTAAATTTGGTGTGGTTCCGATTGAAAACAGCCGAGATGGTGTTGTAGGGGAAACGCTCGATTTACTCGGTAAAAGCAGTGTGAAAATCGTAGCAGAGCTTTATATGCCGATTCATATGGCGTTTGCAACGAAAGCGGAAAAAATTCACCATATTAAGCGGATCTATTCCAAAGACAAAGGGTTTGGTCAATGTCGGGAATTTTTGGCGGAGCATGGCTTAGATATCGTGGAACATATTCCGGTGGAATCAACGGCAAAAGCAGCTATTTTAGCCGCTAAAGATCCTGAAGCAGCGGCTATCTGCTCTCATATTGCGGCAAAACTCTATGGGGTTCCGACGCTGTTTGAAAATATCGAAGATACCCATAACAACGCTACCCGATTTTTTATCCTCAGCGATTTTAAAAACGGTATCAGCGGCGAGGACAAAACATCGATTTTGGTTCGTCTCAAAGATGCTCAAAAAGCGGGTGCATTGGTTCATTTTCTCGAAGATTTCAACAATGCCGATATCAATCTAAGCAAAATCGAAAGCAGACCTTCGCGCGATAATGACGGGTTCGGATACTGGTTTTTTATTGATTTTTTCGGTCACATTGATGAGCCTAAAATTCAATCATTAGTTCAAAAGCATGTTGACGAAGTGACATGGTTGGGAAGTTACGTAAAGGGAGAATTATGAAATTTAATAAAGCGTTAGAATCAATCAAAACCTACGAGGCGGGGAAACCGATCGAGTTGGTGGTTCGTGAGTATGGGATTGACAAAAACTCGATTGTAAAATTAGCAAGTAATGAAAACCCGTTTGGATGTTCGCCGAAAGTAAAAGAGGCGGTACGTGGCATTATCGACAATATGGCACTTTATCCGGATGATTCGATGGTGAAACTCAAATCTGCCCTCTCAAACAAATACGCTATCCAAAATAATGAGCTCATTATCGGCGCAGGGAGTGATCAGGTGATCGAATTTGCGATTCATGCCAAAGCACACAGCGAATCAAAAGTTCTCATCAACAGTGTAACCTTTGCGATGTATGAAATTTATGCGAAACAGGTGGGGGCAGAGATTATTCGAACCGCGTCACGTGAACATAAAATGGAGGAATTTTATGCTCTCTATCAAGAGCACAAACCCTCTATCATTTTCCTTTGTACCCCTAATAACCCGACAGGTGATGGCCTTCTTGCGCAAGAGATGATCGATTTTATCGCTAAAGTGGACAGCGATACCCTCGTCATCGTTGATGGGGCGTACATGGAGTATGCCCGTTTTAAAAATCCGGACTTTGCGGTTGCGCCGAAAGATTTAATTGAGCGTTTCGATAATGTCCTTTTCTTGGGGACATTTTCAAAAGCGTACGGATTGGGTGGGATGCGTGTTGGGTACGGTATCGCGCAAGCTCCAATCATCGAAGCACTTTACAAAGTTCGCCCTCCGTTTAATATCACAACCCTCTCTCTTGAAGCGGCATCAGTAGCATTGGAAGACGAAGCGTTTGTTCAAGAGTGTATCGCCGATAATTTTGCTCAAATGGCTCGTTATGAAGAGTTCGCACGTCATAAGGGGATCGATGTGATCGATAGTTATACGAATTTCATCACTTTATCCCTTCCTGAAGAAAAAAATTCATCAGAAATTGCGCAAGAACTCTTAAAAAAGGGTATGATTGTACGTGATTTAAGCAGTTACGGATTGAACGCGATTCGCGTTACAATCGGAACATCGGTTCAAAATGACCGATTTTTTGAACTCACCGATCCTTTAGTATAAAAATAGGTAACAATGGATTTTAAGGCTCTTTTTTCGCAACTTGTTGTTTTTTTTGGAAAGCTCACTCAAGCACAAAAAACTATTATCGGTGCAGCCGTTGTAGGAATTATTGCTTTTTTGGTCTTTTTGATAGTGTATACTTCTGAAGGATCAACAAGCAAGGATGAGTATCAAACTCTTTTTGATCAACTAAGTAGTGAAGATGCTGCAAAAGTGGTTGAACAACTCGAAAAAGATAAAATCCCTTATCGAATTCCACGTGATAATGTAATTGAAGTTCCAAAAGAGGTTGTTTATAAAGAACGGATTACGATTGCATCTATGGGAATACCCAAAGAGGGGCATGTAGGATTTGAACTTTTTGATAAACAAGAGTTTGGTGCAACCAATTTTGATCAAGAGGTAAAATTCCGTCGAGCATTAGAAGGGGAACTCGCTCGTTCGATTGATTCATTGGGACCGGTTGAAAAATCAAGCGTATCATTGGCATTACCGAAAGAGACGTTGTTTGTCTCTGAAGCAGTGCCGCCATCAGCATCCGTTATGGTACAGTTAAAAGACGGTGGAAAACTGACTGCAAAACAGATACGTGGAATTAAAAAGCTGGTTGCCGCAGCGGTGCCGAAGTTGACTCCAGAAAATGTGACGTTGATCGATTCAGAAGGGGAAGCCCTGGGTGATGATGATGCGGCGGCTGCAATGGGAGAGCTCTCTTCAATGCAGCAGCAATACAAAACAAAAGAAGAAAAAAAACAAGAAGAGAAAATTATTAATGTTCTTGCTCCGTTTATTGGTGGAAAAGAACGTATCGTTGCTAAAGTAACGATTGAATATGATTTTTCAGAACAGAGTTCAACATCCGAAAAATTTGACCCTGAAAGTGTTGTCCGAAGTGAACAATCATCGGAAGAAAAACGGGAAGGTGGCTCAACTGCTCCAACTGGTGGTGTTCCTGGTGCAGTCAGCAATATTGGTCCTGTGGAGGGATTGTCTAACAGTGGAAGCGGTGAGAAATACGAAAAAACTACAGGGACTACGAACTATGAAATTTCCAAAACGGTTTCAACGACAAAAATGGAGTTTGCCCGTATCAAGCGTATGACAGCAGCGGTTGTCGTTGATGGTAAATATGAGCCGAAAAAAGATGCAGCGGGTGAGCCGACTGATGAAGTTGAATACATCGCTTTGGACGAAACGCAGTTGCAGGCGATAGATGCATTAGTTAAACAATCTATCGGGGTAGATGAAACACGCGGAGATCAAGTGAGCATCCGAAATTTTGAGTTTCAAACCACAAAAGCAGATATGTTACCCAAGGATGCTGCTTCTAAAACTACAGAGTTTGTCACTACGTATCTCGCCCCATTTTCTTCAGTATTTAAATATCTTTTTGTAGCTATCATATTATTTGTTGCTTACAAAAAAATAATTATCCCTTTTGCGGAGCGTATGCTCGAATTCAGTCGAGAAGAAGAAGAATTTGAAAAGCCAAACCTTAATGTTACAGATGATGAAGATGAAGATTTAGCTGAAAAAGTACAGCAAATGCGTAAAAAAGTTGAAAATCAGCTTGGCTTTGGGGAAAATTTTAATGAAGATGAGTTGAAATATGATGTATTGCTTGAAAAAGTGAGAGAACTAGCGGAAGAACATCCTGAAGAAGTTGCTTCATTGATTCAAACTCTTATTGATGAAGAGAATGGTCCAAATGATATGAATAAGCGGCAATAGGAAACTTAGTATGAATTTAACACCGACCCAGAAAGCTAATTTTGAAGAAATGACAATGACTCAAAAGGTCGCAATCCTTTTGGTTCAGTTGGGAGAAGATGTTACAGCAACTATTTTTTCACGCATGAGTGTTGAAGCAATTACGGAAATTTCAAAATACATTGCTAATAATCGCTCAATAGAAAAAAATGTGGCGGGAGCGGTATTGGAAGAATTCTATGCTATTATCCAATCTAATCAGTATCTTAATACGGGTGGTTTAGAATACGCACGTGAAATTTTATATAAAGCATTGGGACCAGATGAAGCAAAAAAAGTGCTTGAACGTTTGAGTAAAACCATGCAAAATAGTCAAAATTTTTCTTATTTGGCAAAAATCAAACCACAACAGCTTGCTGACTTTATTATGACAGAACATCCTCAAACGATAGCATTGATTCTAGCTCATATGGATCCTTCTGCAGCGGCTGAAACATTGTATATTTTTCCTGATGATTTACGAGCAGAAGTTGCTATGCGTATGGCAAAATTAGGAGATATCTCTCCCTCTATTATTAAACGGGTGAGTGCAGTTCTAGAATCGAAATTAGAAGCATTGGCTACTTATAAAGTTGAAGTGGGTGGACCAAGATCGGTTGCCGATGTATTCAACCGGCTGGGTGCAAAAGTTTCTAAGGCGACTTTAGCGCAAATTGAGCAATTGGATCAAGAATTGGCATCATCGATTAAAGAGATGATGTTTACATTTGAAGATATGATTGATTTAGATACAAATAGTATTCGAGAAATCCTTAAAGCAGTTGATAAAAATGATTTAATGTTGGCACTTAAAAGTTCTGCGGAGGAACTTAAAGAAAAATTTTATGCTAATATGTCTCAACGTGCGAAAGAGTCTTTTGTTGAAGAGATGCAGTTTTTAGGTGCAGTAAAGGTTAAAGAAGTTGAAGGCGCTCAACGTAAAATTGTTGATGCGGTTCAAACTTTGGCAGAGCAAGGGGTTTTACAATTAGGCGAATCTGAAGAGATGGTGGACTAATATAAATGGACGTTGTTATTCAACAAAATCGTTCTGGAAGCCATAATATCAGCAAGTATCAGTTTAAGATACTTTCATCTCTTAGCGGTACAAGTATCAAAGAAGCAACGCAAGAAATTAATCATGAAATGATGGTTGATCATCATGACAATAGTAATTCTTCGAAAGATGCATTAATTGAATCATTACTTAACAAAGCCGACGAGATGAGTTCCAATGTGATTAAGATGCAAATGCGGCTTGAATCAATGCAAGAAGAACATGCTCATTCACTTGAAGAGGCTAAAAAAGTGGGGTATGAAGAGGGATTGATTGCAGGTATTCTCCAAGAACAAGCTAAAACTTCAGGTCAAAGTGCCCAATCGCATGAGCAGCTTTCTCAGTCGGTTAAAACTCTTGAAAATGCAGCGGTTGATTTTGTTATTGCTCTCGAATCGATCCAAAAAGAGCTAACCCATACGGCTCTTGATATAGCTAAAGAAGTTATAGGTATTGAAACGACCGAGCATAGTTCTAAGATAGCGGCTAAACTCTCGAATGATTTGATTGAAGAGCTGAAAGATGCCTCTAAAATCACCTTACGGGTCAATCCGGCCGATCATGGGTTTATTTCTGAAAAAGTGGGTTCACTAACCCATGTAGAGGTACTCTCTGATCGTGCTATCAGCCTAGGTGGCGTCGTTGCTATCAGCGATGCGGGAAATATCGATTCGGAGATCAAAAAGCGTTATGAGAGACTTAAACGTTCACTCTTGCTCGAATCGTAAAGCCGTTTCGTACACATTCACTTTTATACTATAGTATTCGTATACTAAACAATTTTTAGGACAGTGCATCATAATGGATATCAAAAATTTTACTTTACCCCAATTGGAAGAGCTTTCTCAAAAGATACGCAATCGTATTTTAGAAGTCGTTAGCACCAATGGCGGTCACTTGAGTTCAACTTTGGGTGCTACTGAGATTATTGTGGCGATGCACAAAGTGTTTGACTCTACCAAAGATCCTTTTATTTTTGATGTATCCCACCAATCCTATGCCCATAAGCTATTGACGGATCGTTGGGAAGAGTTCGCTACCCTCCGTCAATTTAACGGATTGAGCGGGTATACCAAACCCTCTGAGTCACCCAGCGATTATTTTGTAGCAGGACACAGCTCGACCTCTATTTCTCTGGGGGTTGGTGCCGCCAAAGCGATAGCTCTTAAAAATGAGCAAGAGAGCCGTATTCCTGTCGTGGTGATCGGAGATGGTGCCATGTCGGCGGGGATGGCGTATGAAGCGATGAATGAGCTAGGGGATCGCAAATATCCGATGATTATTATCCTCAATGACAATGAGATGTCTATCGCTAAACCTATCGGTGCAATCAGCCGTATGCTCAGTTCGGCGATGGCGAGTCCGTTTTATCAGCGGTTTAAACGTAAAACGGAGCAGTTCGTCGATAATTTTGGGGAGGGGGCTCATTATCTCGCCAAGCGGTTTGAGGAGTCGTTCAAGCTCATTACTCCAGGGATTATGTTCGAAGAGATGGGGATCGAGTATATCGGACCGATTGACGGGCACGATCTAAAATCGCTCATTGAGACGTTTGAGATTGCTAAAGGGATGGGAAAACCGGTATTGGTTCATATCCAGACCATCAAAGGTAAAGGGTATGAGATTGCCGAGGGGAAACATGAAAAATGGCATGGTGTCTCTCCTTTCGATCTCAAAAGCGGAGCGGCAAATAGTAAAAGTTCCACTAAAAGTGCCACACAAATCTATGCCGATGCTCTAATGGCACAAGCCGCTAAAAATGAGAAAATCGTGGGCGTTACGGCAGCGATGCCAAGCGGTACGGGACTCTCAGCTTTGATGGAGAAATACCCTGAACGTTTTTGGGATGTGGCGATAGCGGAACAACATGCTGTTACTTCGATGGGAGCTTTAGCCAAAGAGGGGTTTAAACCGTTTTGTACGATTTACTCTACCTTTTTACAACGGGGTTTCGATCAGGTGATCCATGATGTATGTTTGATGGATTTGCCGGTGGTGTTCGCACTTGATCGTGCTGGAATCGTCGGTGAAGACGGTGAAACCCATCAGGGGGTATTTGACATCAGTTTCTTACGTCTCATCCCTAACATGACACTGTGTGCTCCACGTGATGAACTCTCGTTTCATCAGATTGTCGAGTATGCGGCTGGTTATCAACACCCTTGTTCTATCCGCTATCCGAGAGGCTCATTTTTTGAAACTCAATTACCGGAATCTGTTCCGTATGAGACAGGTAAAGCTCAATTATTGATTTCCAATGCATCTGAGCGTTTATTCATCGGATACGGTAATGGGGTAGGGCGCGCAGCTCAAACGATTGCCTTGATGGAAGAGAAACCCTCCTTGCTCGATTTGCGTTTTGTGAAACCGCTCGATTCGCAGATGTTACGGCAAATGGCTGAAAATCATAAACAATGGTATGTATTTAGTGATTCTGCTCGTATGGGGGGAGTTGGAAGTGCCTTGCTTGAATGGCTATCGGAAGAGAAAATTACCGATGTATCGGTAGTGAGTTTCGAGTACGATGATACATTTATTAAACATGGTAACACCAAGCTGGTCGAAGAATCGTTAGGGCTTTTACCCGAACAGTTGGCACATGTTATTTCAGGAAAATAACTCCCGCTATTCTCCCTGTGTGCTGTTGATCGGCACGGTAGGAAAAGTACTCATCGCATCGGCAGGATGTACAGTGATCACACGCTTCGACGTTTTCTATACTCAAAGCTTTTAACTGTTCAAGCAAAATCGTATTAACATCCAAAAAAACTTTTTTATCTTCTCTTCGCAATGCCGAATCGTATCCTTTTGCCGTACACTCTGAGGCAATCGTTTCGTTGATCTCATAACAGCATCCATGGATCGAAGGACCCAATACGATATGGAGATTTTTTGCTAAAGAGCCGAATTCTTCTCCCATTTTTTGGATCGTTTTCGGGAGGATTTTGTTTAGTGCTCCCGCGCGTCCCGCATGAACCGCTGCGATTACATTTTTGATGGGATCGACAATCAAAATCCCTGTGCAGTCAGCACTCATCACCATGAGTGGAATCTGTGGACAGTTGGTGATGAGGGCATCGCATTCGGGTGGGGTGTCAAAGGTGAAAGAGTTATCAACGATAACAATTGTATCGGAGTGAATTTGACGCATATGAATGAGCGAGTGGCGATTGAAGCCTAGCTTAGCGGCAAGAAGATCGTGATTTTGAACAACATCATCGGGATTGTCTCCGACGTGAAAAGCGAGATTTGCACTGTGATAAGGTGCTATAGAAACTCCGCCGTGCCGCGAGGTAAAACACGCCGTGATGTGAGGGTAAGGGGATAAAAGTGTGGAATGGATTGTTTTCATTCGGTGAGTGTATCGTATGAGAGTTTTAGGCGGGATTAAAGATCAAGGGCGGATTTTTTAAGAAATTTGCTACAATACCCAAAATGTGATAAGGACGATGTTGTGTTACAAAAACAGATGAGGTCGGTACGTTTGGATGGAGAGGATATCGTTCAAAAACGTGTGGAACTGCAATCTTATTTCCACCAAAGTTTCGATTTCTTTGAATCGTTATTTGAACTACTCAACAGTGATGAGGTGTTTTACCGCCAATCTGAACCGACCCGCCATCCGATGATTTTTTATTTCGGACATACAGCGATTTTTTACATCAATAAACTTGTTGCTTCAGGTGCACTCAAAGAGCGCATTAATCCCCATTTCGAAGAGTTGTTTGCCGTCGGTGTCGATGAGATGACATGGGATGCTTCGAGTGATTCGCTTCGTTGGCCGAGTGTGGCTGAGGTGAGAGTGTATCGCCTTCAGGTGCGGAATCTTGTGGATGAGATGATTATGAGTATGCCGATGGAGCTTCCGATAACCCAAAGCGATCCATTTTGGGCAATCTGGATGGGGATCGAGCATGAACGAATCCATATCGAGACGTCGAGTGTATTGCATCGTCAGATGCCTCTTGAATATATTCGTCCTCACGCAGATTTTTCGATCTGTCCTGTTCATGGGGATATTCCGGAAAACAGTATGGTTTATTTTCCTGCGTCCAAGGTAACCCTTGGCAAAGGCTCAGATGATCATGGGCTGTATGGATGGGATAACGAATACGGCAGGGCAGCGGTAGAGGTCGAAGCATTCCAAGCCTCAAAATATCTGGTGAGCAACGGCGAGTTTTTGGATTTTGTATCGGCAAATGGATATGGAGTTAGCAGGTGGTGGGATGAAGAGGGATTAAAATATCTTCACATTCGTAAAGCTGTATGTCCGCCGTTTTGGGTACGTCAAGACGATGGAAGCTATAAATACCGAGCCCTCACCGATCTTATCGATATGCCATACAACTGGCCGGTAGAGGTCAATACCCTCGAAGCCGAAGCGTTTTGTCGCTGGAAAAGTGCGCAGGAGGGTGAAACCTATCGTCTCCCTACTGAAGCAGAACATAGAGTCATGCTACAAGCAGGGGGGATGGATGAAGAGGTGTTTGATGATTCACGCGCCAACATCAACCTCGCCCACTATGCTTCCTCTGTTCCTGTCGATACTTTTGCGCATGGTGAACTCTATGATGTTGTCGGGAACGTATGGCAATGGACTCAGAGCCAGATGGCTCCGCATGAGGGATTTTTCACTCATCCGTGGTATGAGGATTTTACCGAGCCAACGTTTGATGGAAAACACAACCTTATCAAAGGGGGATCGTGGATCTCGACCGGCAATGAGATCATGAGAGAGTCGCGCTATGCTTTTCGCCGCCATTTCATCCAACACGCCGGATTTCGCTATGTAATCGGTGAGGGCGAGAATGAAAAAGAGACATATGAGCGCATTGAGCGGATATATGAGCAATGGAAAAAACGGTATGAATGAGTTTCGTTTTATCGACCGATCTTCTACTAATGCCGAAAAATATGTTCTAAGAGAAAAGCTTTTTCATACGGAAAATGTCCAGCCGATGTGGGTTGCCGATATGGACATCGCAACTCCTGAGTGTGTCATCCACGCGGTGAATAAGAGACTTCTCCATCCGATCCTCGGATATGAGATTATGAGTGATAGCGCCTACGAAGCACAGATCGGCTGGATGAGAGAGCATCATAGTTTTGAGATAAAGCGTGAATGGCTCAGTTATTCCCCCGCGGTTGTCGCCTCGATAGGGTATGCTATCCGTGCATTCAGTCAAGAGGGGGATGAGGTGATCGTAATGGATCCCGTTTATCCTCCGTTTTATAGCATGGTAAAAGAGAATAACCGATCCTTACTTCTTCATCCATTGAAACAAGACAGTGCAGGGATGTATCGTTTCGATATCGAGCGTCTACGTGCGCAAATCACACCGAAAACCAAACTGTTATTGCTCTGCTCCCCTCATAATCCCATCGGGCGGGTATGGAGCCGTGATGAGCTTCTGGCATTGGGAACATTGTGTCTGGAACACGGTATCCGCATTATCAGCGATGAGATCCATAGTGATATCGTTTTTGCACCGCACAAACATATCCCGATTGCATCACTCTCTGATGAGTTGTTAAACAATACAGTGACGTTGATAGGACCGGGAAA
>NZ_JBAQPS010000161.1:0-2106 GCF_049305995.1 Sulfuricurvum sp. | reverse complement strand
GGAGAACACGGTCGAGGATTTGCGGTTGTTGCTGATGAGGTTCGTAAACTTGCCGAACGAACCCAAAAAGCTACCAAGGAGATTGAAATCGTTATTCAATCTATGCAGCAAGATACCAATGAAATCGAAACAGCGACAGAAGGTCTTTCGAGTATTGTGATTAGTACGAGAGACGAAGTAAGTCAAATGTCAGATCGAATGTCTATTTTTCAGCGTAATTCTTCACGTAGTGTTTTTGAAATTATGGATATCAGTAACTATATCTTTAGTAATTTGGCAAAAATTGACCATGTTATCTATAAAAATAATGTATATGCTTTTTTATTTGGACAGGAAAATATCTTTAAAGCAATTGATCATCATACTTGTCGCTTAGGTAAATGGTACGATAACGGGATAGGAAAAGAGCAATTTGGTATGCTTAAATCTTATAGTCGCCTTGAAGCTCCACACGCCATGGTTCATACTCAAGCAAATGCATTGATTTCTGATTGTGGTGACGGTAAAAAATTGTGTTCACGTAGACAAATTGAACAGCGTATTCGAACGATTGAAGAAGCAAGTCAAGGAGTTTTCGAGGCTCTTGATTTATTGGTAATCGAAAAGAATGAGCATATGATGGGAAGTGCTATTAAAAATCTATTCGAAGGAGAAAAATAATGCGAATTATGATTGTTGATGATGAAGTACACATTGGAATGATGCTTGAAAAAGTGCTTACCCGTTCAGGGGATATTAAAGTTACTTATTTTGATAATCCGATTACGGCACTAAGTCATTTTCAGCGTGGTGAATATGATGGAGTTTTACTCGATATTATGATGCCTCAAAAAGATGGTATTAGTGTATTAGAAGCGATAAAAGTAAAAGATTCAGAGTGTATTGTCATTATGATGACAGCTTATTCGACTTTGGATAAAGTATTGCAAAGCCATAAAATCGGGGCAGATCATTATTTATTGAAGCCGTTTGAATCATTGAGTAATGTGGAAAAAAAAGTGCGTGAATTGATTAAATCTCGTAAATAGTAAAAGAATAATTTTTTTTTATACTTTAGTGAGTCAATATGAATACTTGACAATAAGTAAAAGCTATACTAATATAATAAAAATTTAGGAGGAATGAATTTATGTCCCAACAATGTCCTTTAAACTTTCGTCAAATTGATGCGACAGTTACACGAATTAATACTTTGTTCGTTATATTAAGTATAGTTGGATTTTTAGTGACTCAAAACAAAGTCATTTTGATTGTATTGATTATCGATTTTATACTTCGATTGTACGGATATAAGCATTTGAGCCTGATTCATATTTGTTCAGTATTTATCCAAAAAAAGCTTTCACTTCCAGTAAAAATGGAAGATGGTGGTGCTAAGCGCCTTGCTGCATTCTTTGGAGTAGGATTTACGATTGTATTATTAATATTTTCATGGTTAAAAGCTGATCTGATTGTGGCTTTAGTCGCGGGAATTTTTCTTTCATGCGCATCCTTAGAACTATTATTCGGATATTGTATTGCGTGTAAAATTTATTATATTGCAAAAAAATTTTCTCCAAAAAGATTTGATTAATGGCTGCGCTCTCATCTAAAGCAATTTATGGTTTAGCTGCGATGCATGTTCTTTCGCATGCACCCTATTCACGTATGATGCAGGTGAGAGAAATTTCTGCTATGACTCAAATATCACATGGTTATCTTGAACAACTTTTTTCGTTATTGCGTCGTAATAATCTTGTTATCAGTATCCGTGGAGCTTCAGGTGGGTATAAACTGGCTCGTCCGAGCCACGAAATAGAAGTAATTGAGATTCTTGAAGCTTTAGAAGGACCTTTTTATAAAATAGAGGGTAATGTTGGATCAAGCTTGATTTTGGAGTATTTTTGGGGAGATGTCGAAGAAAAAATGCGAAGTTTATTCGGCATGAAACTTTCTGAACTCGATCAGGCGTATCAGCCTCATTATTATGAGATATAGAGGCTAATAACTCTCTATTTTTTAAAGATACTCCCCAATATTCCTCGGATGAGCGCACGTCCGAGTTGAGAACCGATAGCTCGTGCGGCTGATTTAGCCAACGCTTCGGCAGTGCTTTCACGTCCGTGT
>NZ_JBAQPS010000160.1:0-2391 GCF_049305995.1 Sulfuricurvum sp. | reverse complement strand
CATCTCCACTTCCATATCCTCGGTGGAGCGAAGCTCAAATGGGGTCATTTTGCGGATGCTGATCCGAAAGACTTTTTTTAATTAACCCCGTTCGCCCTGAGCCTGTCGAAGGGTAAGTTCATGGTTCGACAAAACAAGGGTACCGCTCGCGAAGCGATGTTTCCTTGAGCTCACCACGAACGGAGTTTACTATGCATTACACCCTTGCAACGCACCGAAATCGATAGAGCTTCCACCACCGCTAATCATTGTTTCATTTTCACGAAGCACACTGCCATTATGGAGTATCGTATAGGTGATTGCCGTTGTGTCTCGGATCGTATTAATCGTTGAACAATAGGTTTCCAAACTCGCCATGACCCAACGTGCCGCTAATGTATCATCCGCATTGGAATCAAATGAGTATTGCAGATGAAGGGTGTTGAATTTGCGCGGGGGCGTTTCATTGCGCACCACTTCTCCGCTTACCGATAAGTTTTTTACCTCATACCCCTGCTTTTGAGGAAGCATGACGATGTCGGTCGCGGTGCATCCGATCAAACCGCTCAAAAAATACTCAATCGGAGAGATTTGAGGACAATCGATAATAAAGCTCCCCTTTTCGGTTTTGGCTTCAAAACGCATCGCATCCTGATGGGAGACAACTATTTTCATTTGACATCCTTCAGATAATGGTCAAAATAGACAAGTTGCTCCAATGTACGCACTTCCGCCGTTCCCCCTTGAGAGACGCGGGCATTCATCGAATGCTCAATCGCCAAATAAGGGATAACATCCTCTTTGATACGGCTATCGATGGCGTGAAGTTCACTGTAAGCGATGTCACTCAAATCGATTCCCAACACTTCGGCACGCGCAACCGCGCGTCCGGTAATATGGTGTGCTTCACGAAACGGAACGTCGCAATGTTCTACCAAATAGTCCGCCAAATCGGTCGCACTCAGATGTCCGAGCTTACAAGCACGTGCCATGTTTTGAGGCTTGATCGTCATCGTTTTAAGGGCTTCACGGAGAATCTCAAGAGAGATTTCAGCGGTTTCAACACTGTCAAATACCCCCTCTTTGTCCTCTTGGGTGTCTTTATTGTAGGCTAATGGCAACCCTTTCATCACGGTCAAAAGTCCCATTAAGTTTCCAAATACCCGCCCTGTTTTACCGCGAAGAAGCTCAGGAACATCGGGGTTTTTCTTTTGCGGCATAATCGATGAACCGGTTGAATACTGATCGGAAAGTTCCACAAAACGAAACTCATAACTCGACCACATAATAATCTCTTCTGAGAGACGAGAAATGTGCATCATCAATGTTGAGATATTAAACAAAATTTCCAAGGCGAAATCGCGATCACTCACCGTATCGAGACAATTTATACTGACTGAATCAAATCTGAGTGAGCGAGCCGTCATTTCACGATTGATATTGTGCGGAGTACCTGCCAGTGCGGCACATCCGATCGGGGAGATGTTATTGCGCACGGCAGAGCTCTCAAAACGCTCGCAATCGCGCTTAAACATAGATGCATAGGCAAGAAGATGAAATGCAAAGTTAATCGGCTGTGCGTGTTGCAAATGGGTCATCCCCGGAAGCAGTGTTGTCGTATGATCGCGTGATATATCGACGATAGCACCCATAAGTGCTTTAATCTGCTCAACGATTTCGCGGTTTTTACGAAGCACATATCGGCGGAAATCAAGGGCAACCTGATCGTTACGACTGCGCGCCGTATGAAGTTTTTTCCCCGCTTCACCGATAATCGCAGTTAATCGTTTTTCAATCGCCATGTGGAGATCTTCATCGCCGATTTTCCACTCAAATACACCCGATTCGATTTCGCTCAAAACCTGAGCCATCCCCGATTCGATTAAACGTGCCTCTTCATGGGTTAAAATCCCTTGATGCGCCAACATTTTGGCGTGAGCGATAGAACCTTCAATATCTTCACGGTAAAGTTTTTGATCAAACATGATTGATGCGTTAAATTTTTCCAATAAGGTTGACGCATCCTGTGTGAAACGTCCCGACCACATCTTTTCCATGGTATCTCCGAATATTAATTAGTTGGGGGATTTTAGCGAAGTTTGGTTTAGAAGAAAATCATCCCCTCAGGGGTGAGAAAGAAAGTTTAATTACAGGCAGGTACGTTACCGCTATCGGATGCATATTCAATTAAAAAATCTTCTATATGTTTAGCACCTCTCGTATAACTACGATCATTGAAATATTCCCATGAACTTGCAGCTTTTTTTGAAGAGAGATGAATTTCAGCAAGTTTTTCTCCTTTGTTATCCATTAATTTTTCCCAAATACGCTGCTTTTTAGATGCAGCTAACTCTTGACCGCCACCATGACATTCTTTACAAGAATCGATATAAATTTTTTGACCTTTATAGG
>NZ_JBAQPS010000159.1:0-3324 GCF_049305995.1 Sulfuricurvum sp. | reverse complement strand
GGATAGTACGTATAAACTTTGTCTACTCTATCTGCATCAAAATACCCTTTGTTCGAATCGTAGCTCAAACATCCAATATATGCGATGGCGTATAAATCATAAATGTTTCCATCTTTATTCTCGATTATTAACATGGCTTCCATCTGTCTCATATCAATCGCCAAATAGATCTGTTTTGTTATCCCCTCAAAATAAAACATGTGTGTCTCTTTTTGAATAGGTTTGTGATTGAAACGATCCTTATTCTGATAAAGCCAGTCATAGAAATACCGCTCTATTTTTGTAAATATACGCTTTTTATTATGGTGTTTACGATGCTTTTGTTTTGTCATAATTTATATTCCAAATCCTTATCTATGCCCTTCATGCTCTTCATCCGTATCCTCATCATATGCGATAGCAAAGACGATGGTTGGAAAGTCTCGTTTCATCTTCTCGTAATTAAAAACCTTGTTTCCTGATCGAAAATATTTACAGTTTACGTATGCAAAGCTGATTTTCTCTTCGTTAAGCTGTTTTGTAATTTCAAAAAATGCTTTGGTCGACAAACGGTGTTCTGATTTGAAAAAGATCTCTTCCGCCGATGCATACGGTGAATTAGAGGGATAAATCCACCAGTCATATTTGTATATTCGTGGGTTTGGATGTAGACCTGACCCACTTATAAACCAATTTCCTGCATGTGAATGATGGCTTTCAGTGAACCATACTTTGGTAATTTGCCATGGAGGTACCATCTTTTATCCTTTATCTTAATAAGGAAATTATGGCAGGGAAAGCAGACAGTTTCTGTCCATATAAATGGCTATTCTGTCAAACAAAAAGTTATACGATGAAGCCTATATCGAAAGCAGCTGGTATCGGAAGTCGTGATTTTAAAATAAAGTTCTTTTGGAAAGAACCATCGAAGAACTTTCCAAACGGAATGAAATCATATAAATTATTAGCGGAGAGCTAGAGGATCTGACACTGGAATGTCCCGCCATAATAAGTACTTTACTCCTTTACATATATTTCTTATCTATTAATTTCAATTCTTTTATCATTTTAAATTTATCTTGAGGACGATTTTTATATTTATTAATGAGATCATCGATTTCTTTAATACCAAATATTTCTTGATAATCTTCTGGGATTTTATATTTTAAAATATCTGAGATATTGATAATAGAAAAGCAACCGCCAAACATATAATTCATATCAGTAACATTCGAGGTATCTAATTTAGGAATTTCTGTTAAAGAAGAACAGCCACAAAACATAAAACTCATATCAGTAGTATCCTCTTCTATTGAAATATTCTCACATTGTTGTTCATCTTGAAGTTCAAAATCGCATATTCCCATTTGTACCAAAAAGCACCGTATCACTCTGTACTTATATTCTTTTTTTGTACATGATCTGACATAATCATTCCATGGCTTTTTTACACACAATAGACGATCAGGTCTTGTCTTCACCTCTCGCCATTTGAGTCCATTAAACGATAGATTAGCATAAAGCCATCCTCCGAATGCATACTTCGGTGGTTGTTTTGTGACAAAATCTTTGGCAAAAGCACTTGATTTCTGATACCAATCCCCTCGATCCACTACAGTATCAAATAGTCCAAGTGTCATCATATTGGCAATACTTTCTTCCATCCAAGTATAAAAAAATGGATCTTCTGGCGGTGTATGTACATACGCATTCTTTTCATTGTTAAAGTCCAACTTTGCATGTGACAGTTCATGAATCAGAACTTTTGCGAAAAGCCATGTAAATTCATCATCACTACTCACACATTTTGCTATTCGCTCAGGACAAATAACTATAATCGGCGTATTAGAAAAAGGTGGACAATCCAAACGAGTATAATATCCCAACCAATCAGTTGATGGCTTATCTCCTGAACTTTTATCTTCATATTCTTGAACATATTTTACAAAATTAGCTTCATTTACTAAAAAAATATGTAAATGATTTAAAAGCCAATAGTAGGAATCTTTTTCAGTATTATTATCGCCATTTTCGCACAACTCTTCACAAAACGAAATTTGTGCCGGTGTTATCTCGATACTCGATGATAGATTAATTATGTTCATAACAGTCCTTTTGATATTTAAGTAGTATATTACAATGAACTTATCGCAAAAAACCCATCTTTTTAGAATCATCTTGCTGTTTGATTTTGACTTCATCAACCAATCGATCCAACAAATCATCTGCCGTTTTTATCGGGGAAAACCGGCTCTGTCGTCGAATCACTGCAAAATCCCCTGGAACAAGTCTGATCAAACTTTTAATGTTGTTTTCAACGGCTCTTGAAATAGTGTCAATCCCCATCAATGTGGCCTCTTTCATAAAAAGTTCTAAAGCTTGTTGTGGTTTGAGATACCCAAATTCAAGCTTGAGATCGAACCGGCGCAGTGATGCCTGATCCAGTCCATCCATCAGATTGGTAGTGGCGATAAATATCCCCTCATAGTTCTCCATCTGAACCAGCATCTCATTGACCTGAGTCACTTCCCATGAAGCCTTTGCAGTGAGCCGATCCTGCAAGAAACTGTCTACTTCATCGAATATTAAAACCGCATTTTCATCGGTCGCTTCTTTAAAGGCATTGGCTATATTTTTCTCCGTTCCCCCTACCCACATGGATATCAAATCGGAGCCTTTTTTGATAATACACGGACGATCCAGCTCTTTGGCGATCCATTTACCAAACGCACTTTTCCCAGTACCCGGTGCACCGTAAAGACAGATTCTTGCCGACTGATGCGAGCTTATCCCCTCGGCTAATGCGACAAGATCGTGATCGGAATTGACTAATGCAGGATCATACGTTTCAGGCAGGTTATAGGGCTTTTGGGTTGATAATCCGCGATAGCCCTGTGCCTTTAACGTATTTTCGATCAGCTTTTCAAACGTTTTTGATCGATCATGCTCATCTCCGATGCATTCGATGACATTAGCAGCTCTGGTGATTAACGCCGGTGCGATATTCTCATGCTGTGCGATACGATCTACACTCTCGCTGCTGATAAATTCATGTGTTGAACGGTTGATGATCTCTTTTCGTTTTCTCTTCGGCGGTACCGGAATTTCATAAACCATATCAAACCGTCGCACTATCGCTTCATCCATCGCTCTGATCCGGTTGGTGATCCATATAGCAGGGATGTTATTGTTTTCGAGAATTCGGTTGAGCCATGCTTTATTGTTTTGTTTTTTGCGACTGCTGAAGATACCCGAATCTTCATCTTTCATCACATCTTCTATTTCATCGAACATAATGATGACGTTCTTTTTTTGCAATAATGTCTGTGCAATTCTAAAGGCTTT
>NZ_JBAQPS010000158.1:0-11268 GCF_049305995.1 Sulfuricurvum sp. | reverse complement strand
GTCAAAGTGGGTGATCGTGTGAAAAAAGGGCAGGTGATCGCTGTTTTGGAAGCGATGAAAATTATGAATGAACTTGAAGCAGAATTTGACTGTGAAATCGTTAACGTACTGGTATCCGATGCTCAAGCAGTTGAGTATGATATGCCACTTTTTGTAGTTAAGAAGCTCTAACCCATGGCAGAAATCAAACGTATTTTAGTCGCGAATCGCGGTGAAATCGCACTTCGTGCCATTCGTACAATCAAAGAGATGGGGAAAGAGGCAGTAGCCGTCTATTCGACAGCCGATAAAGAAGCATCTTATTTAAAGTTGGCTGATGCGGCAATTTGTATCGGCGGTGCTCCTAGCTCTCAAAGTTATCTCAATATCCCCGCTATTATTGCTGCATGTGAAATTAGTCAATGTGACGCGGTATTTCCGGGATATGGGTTTTTATCTGAAAATCAACATTTCGTAGAAATTTGTACCCATCACGGGATAAAATTCATCGGACCGACTCCTGAAGTAATGGTTATGATGTCTGATAAATCGAAAGCAAAAGATGTAATGATCGCCGCAGGGGTTCCAGTTGTTCCGGGATCTGATGGTGCGATTAAGGACATCGCTGAAGCCAAAGTACGTGCCAAAGAGGTCGGTTATCCGATTATCCTTAAAGCGGCAGCCGGCGGTGGTGGACGAGGAATGCGTGTGGTTGAAGATGAGAGTTACATCGAAAACGCATTTTTGGCTGCAGAAGCGGAAGCGATCGGTGCATTCGGTGATGGTACGATATATATGGAAAAATTCATTAAAAATCCACGTCATATTGAAGTGCAGGTGATTGCAGACTCTCACGGGAATGTACTTCATATCGGTGAACGTGACTGTTCAATGCAGCGTCGTCACCAAAAACTGATCGAAGAATCACCTGCCGTGGCTTTAACCCCTGAAATCCGTGCCGAGTTGCACGCTTCAGCGGTTCGTGCAACCAAATACATCAAATACGAAGGGGCAGGGACGTTTGAATACCTCCTTGATGCCGATAAAAAATTCTATTTTATGGAGATGAATACCCGTCTTCAAGTAGAACACTGTGTCTCTGAGATGGTGAGTGGTTTGGATTTGATAGAGATGATGATCCGTGTTGCGGAAGGTGAAGTGCTTCCTCCGCAGGAGAGTGTTATTCTCAAAGGACACTCGATCGAGTGTCGTATTACCGCCGAAGATCCGGTTAAATTTTTGCCGTGTCCGGGGAAAATCACCCAATGGATTGCACCGGGTGGACGCAATGTTCGTGTGGATTCTCATGCTCATAGTGGATATATTGTCCCACCGACGTATGATTCCATGATCGGGAAATTGATTGTTTATGGATTAGACCGTAATGATGCAATCGCACGGATGCACCGTGCACTTAGTGAGTTTACGATTTCAGGAATTAAAACAACAGTTCCATTTCATATGAAAATGATGGAAAACCCTGATTTTATTAACAATAACTTCGATACGAAATACCTCGAAAATTATCAAGGATAATCCCTTCCTCTACTATCCCCGATTCGATCGGGGCTCTCTTAATTGGTATCTCTTGTTATGAACAGATTTATTCCGGTAATCTCAATATTTTAATATCGGCACTTAGTCGTAGTCGCGTGAAATAGTCATTTAAAACCTGATTTCGTTTTTCACTAATAATAGCATTAGAAATTTGTGGACGTATGGTTTCAAGATTTTCAGTAATAACATTATTTTTTTCTCGGATATAAAAACTCATAAATCCATTTTTTCCATTAGGTAGGATTGGACTGAAGCTACCAACAGGTGTCTTATTGAGAATTTGCGCAAGCTGAGGGTTGATTTTTTCATACCTAACGCTCTCTTCTTTACTTTGGATAATTTCAATATGGCGCATTGGATCGCTAATTTTAGAGCTTAAAGCTTCTTGAGAAGTAGAAAAATAAGTGGTTATATCAAAACTCTCAGGGCGTGAAAATTCATCCAAATGAAGTTGATAATACTCGTTCTCTTCTTCGGAACTCGGTTGACCCATTTTTGAAAAGGCAATGGCGGAGTAAAGCTTTTGCCCTTTGATTGTCTCTTCTACTTTGGTTTTCAGATCTTTTTCACTGAGCCCTCGTACACTTTGCATTGCATTTAAAAACTGTTCTAAGGTTAAATTGTTTTGTGATGCCATTCGTGCAAGTTCTTCGTTAATTTCAGAAGAAGTGACGATAATTTTTTTCTCTTGCGCTTCAAGCTGCTCGAGTTTTTTACGGATCAAGATGTCGCTGCTTTGGTTAGCACTTAAACCGCTTTGTTTCATCTCTTGTTGTACTTCATGAAGCGTGATAGGACTATTTTTAACGAGTACCGCTACCCCCCCGATGGGAGCACTCCATAAAAAGGTGGCGAGTAAAGTCGAAAGGGTGAGAGAACGCATTGATGCTCCTATGCAAAAGTTTCCTATTTTACCCGCTTTTAACATAGCCTTAACTAAAATTGCGCAATTGCATCCAAAAAGGATTTACAACATGGTAGTAACCAGATTTGCCCCAAGCCCGACGGGATATCTTCATATCGGCGGATTACGTACCGCCCTTCTTAGTTATCTCTGGGCGCGCCGCAACAATGGAAAATTTTTGCTCCGCATCGAAGATACCGATTTCAGTCGTAACGATGAAGCCGCAGCATTGGCAATTGTGGAAGCGTTCAAATGGGTGGGACTAGAGCATGATGGAACCATCGAGTATCAATCGAGTCGTTTGGCAATCTACCAAGAGTATGCCCAAAAGCTCCTCGATAGCGGAAAAGCGTACAAATGTTACATGAGCCGTGAAGAACTCGATGCACTCCGCGCGGAGCAGATGGCACGCAAAGAGAGAGCGAAATATGACAATCGCTATCGCGATTTTACAGGGACGCCTCCTGAGGGACGTGAAGCGGTTATCCGTATTAAAGCCCCGTTAGAGGGATCGATCACGGTACATGATGGGGTCAAAGGGGACGTTGTTTTCAACGTCGAGGATATTTTGGATGATTTCATTATTGCCCGCGCCGACGGTACACCGACCTATAACTTTGTTGTCGCGGTCGATGATGCTCTCATGGGAGTAACCGATGTCATTCGTGGTGATGATCACCTCTCCAATACCCCAAAACAGATCGTGGTCTATGACGCACTCGGTTTTGCAATACCGCGCTTTTTCCATGTTCCGATGATCCACAACCATGAGGGGAAAAAGCTCTCCAAACGTGATGGTGCAACTGATGTGATGATGTACAAAGAGATGGGGTACACTCCCGAAGCGTTGCTCAATTTCCTCGTCCGTTTAGGATGGAGTCACGGTGATCAGGAGATTTTTTCGATGGCAGAGATGCTGGAGCTATTCGATCCGAGTGACATCAATCGTTCCGCTTCCGTGTACAACGTTGAGAAACTTGACTGGCTCAATGCTCACTATATCAAAAATACTCCGAACGATAAACTGTGCGAACTCTTGGAGTTTCACGGGGTAATGCTCGTGAGCCACGATAAGCGGGAAATTTTGCTCGATGCCCTCAAAGAGCGTGCAAAAACATTGGTCGAGATGGCAACGCTTATCAATGAAATTTTGGTACGTCCTTCCGGATTTGATGAAGTGGCACTCAAAAAAGGGTATAAAGAGGAGTCCAAAGCGATCCTCATAGCATTTGTTGAAGCACTCAAAAACGGCGGAGAACCCCACTTGCCGAGCGACTATCACCATGTGATGGAGCAGGTTGTCGCGCAGCTGGAGATCGGTTTCGGGAAAATCGGTCAGCCGTTACGTGTTGCACTGATGGGGAAACTCTCAGGCCCGGGGTTAGATAGTGTTATGGCGATTATCGGAGTCGATGAGACGTTGGCGCGGATTGATGCACTGCTAAAATACTAATCTTCTTCTCCTCGCATGAGGACATATTCTATTCCCCTGATTCTAAGTTATAATAGCTTTACTATTTTTCTGTGAGAGGGTTATCATGCGGTTACAACGTGCTGAAATCGATATTATTAAATCAACCCTGCACGAGAGCATCGACGATGCAAAGGTTTTTTTGTTCGGAAGCCGAACCGATGATACCAAAAGAGGGGGAGACATCGATCTCTTCGTCCAAACCCACAAAAATATCACCCTCAAAGAGGAGCTAAAAATCCTCTCCCGTATGGAGCTTCGAGGGATCGAGCGTAAAGTTGATCTGATTTTTCAAACACCTCTAACCCCTCCGCAGAAACTTTTTGAGACGATTGTGAAAGAGGGGATATTGCTATGATGCAAGAGATATTGGAAAAAATCCATCTGCATTTGAAGCGTGCAAAAAGCGCAATGAATGAGATCAAAGAGTGGAGCCATATCGATTCGGGTGTTTTTGAAGATTTTGAAAAAATCAAAACCATCGATACCTTTATTTACCGTTTTATCAAGCTTCAGGATATGATGGGGGAGAAGTTATTCCGGGTCTTTTTGGATGAAATCGGCGAGTATCGTGACAATATGTCCCTTTTGGATATTTTAGACAAGCTTGAAAAGTTGGAGATCATCGAAAGTGGCGAAGATTGGATGACTTATCGAAAGCTCCGTAATAAACTAACTCACGAATATCCGAGCAATGAAAATGAGATTGTCGAGGGGATCAAACTCTCTATCGAGGTGTTTGGTGAGATCGAAAAGATTTTAGGGAATATCGAGAGCTATAAAGAGCGACGTAAATTATCATGATGCAGCTAATTCGTCTGATACAGATAAAATATAGAATGAAGAACTAACATCTAACATCTAAACTTCCTCCTTTTTTGCTACAATCGCTCGGTGCTTATCAAAGCCTAGTAGAGTAATAAAGGAAAAAGAGTGAAAAAAGATGTTTTTATTGTTGGCGTTAAGTCCGTGTTTCCAAAAATTTATGATTCAGTTGATGTTATTAATAAACTGTATAGTGAAAAACTTTCTTCTGCAAAAGTAAATAAATTTGCTACAAGACTTGGATCCAATGTTCAAATTAAAAATCGGGCTATCAGTATTGATTTAGAACAATTTCCTCAGATGATCGTTCCTGATGAGCATTCACCGGTCTTATGGGCTAGCAACGTCATTAAAAGTTTTTCAGACAGTATTCGTGATGAGAGTCAAATTGAATTTCTTTCGGTTTCATACAATGCAAGCTCCCATGCGGTAACTCTTCCTAACCTCACGTGTCAAATTGCTAATGAAGCTGCACTTGACTTGGCATATCCACCTGAGGAGATTGTCAATTACGGTTGTACTTCTGGGATTTTTTCGATCCAATCTGCTGTTGATTTTTGTCAAAAAAATGATTCTTTGGCAACTATTTTTGCTTTTGAACAAACATCGTGGACATTCAAACCGCTCTATGATGAAGCAAATGTAAATTTTAGAGCATCTCTTCGAACCCATGCCATTTTTGGAGACGGCGGTGCCGGATTATTGTTGGCAAGCGGAGAGGAAGCTGAACTTTTTGATAAAAAACTGAAAATTATTGATATAAAACTGGATTATCAATATGGAGATGTCATCAAAATGGAAGAGGGTGCTTTTTTTACAGGTGATGGAGTAAAAGATGTGATGCCGAAACTTGTGAGCGAAAATATTATTAAACCAATTTTGCAGCGAAACGGACTGAAGGTAGAAGATGTCAATGAGTGGTCATTGCATCAAGGCGGTTTACCGGTTGTCGAGAGTTTTACAAATCCAGAGATACTTGGATTAACTAAAGAGCAAGTAGCGGTATCGAAAAAAATGTTTATAGAGTATGGGAATGTCAGCACTCCCAGTAATTTTATTGTATTGGAACAACATTTAAATCATGGAAAAGGAAAAATCGGTGATTATGGGATGATTGTCGGTTTCGGAGCAGGTTATTATTTCGGAGCAGTGCTTTATCAACACTGCTAAGCTACACATATCTTATGGTTCCCAATGGGGGAACCAATCTTTTTCTTTTTGCCTCTTTTACAAACCGTTTATACCCTCTCTCTTCTTTTACACCCACTTTATAACTGATAAACTTTAGATAATGGATAATTTGTGCAGGGCTGAGGTCGCTTTTACGAGATGCTTCCATCAGTATGTAATAGGGAATTTTCACCTTTTTGGAAACAAACGCGCGGCTGAGACGGCGCAGTTCATCGGTGTGATGATGGGTACATAGAAGGGCAAAGACGAACGGCAATCCTGTCCGCTCATGCCAAAGCTCCCCCAGATCGATATTCTCCCCTCCGCTGTAATAGTAGCGAAGTGCTTTGTCTCCGATCAGTATCTCTCCATGTATATTGAGGATGTGAGCGAGGAGGTTGGAGGTTGCGGAGTCGGCATCCGCTTTGTCGGCATTGGGGAGAGAGAGGACGCTGAGTACTTCGCGCTGTGCGACGATTCCGACACCGAAGTGATGGCAATTTCTGGCGGTGATGCTGGAGATAAACGCGGCATCGATTCGGCGCATGGCAAACTCGCGATTGAGAGCAGAGGGGACACCCTTGTGATAATGGAGAGTTTGGTGAGTGCGGGTGCTTCGGGCGTAGCGTTTGATAAAAACGTGAAAGGGGAGAAGATTTAAAAAATCAATTTTTCCGAAAATCACACGCTCTCCCTCATACATAAGAGTCGTATTATACTTAACCCAAAGTAAATAAGGGAGGGTTAGGGCTCTTTTGCTATAATCTCACCCATATGAATATGAGGATATCTCGATGGTAACCGTAGAATTTTTAGGGCCGATTCAAAAGGCTCCGTTGACGTTGGAAGCAGGATCATTGCGAGATGTTGCTAATGTATTAAAAGAAGATCACG
The DNA here is from genome assembly GCF_049305995.1 of Sulfuricurvum sp. Lineage (GTDB taxonomy): Bacteria > Campylobacterota > Campylobacteria > Campylobacterales > Sulfurimonadaceae > Sulfuricurvum. The sequence goes on along the minus strand of NZ_JBAQPS010000158.1, from coordinate 4,468 downwards.
AGATGGCTCAGTGGTTAGAGAATTGTGCTGTAGCGGTGAATGATACACTGGTGGCATCTTTGGATATACCACTCAAAGATGGGGATAAAGTATCACTTCTCCCTCCGGTATGTGGCGGATGAGTATGTTGGAACTCTATGACGGTGCTTTGAATGTCCCTGAGATTATCACTCGCTGGTACGCTGAAGAAGCGGAGTATAACTACGGTGCCTATATCCCTTTTATCGGAACGGTGCGTGAGGAAAACGGAATTGAGGGGCTGAGTTTCGATGTGTATGAGCCGATTTTGTCCAGTTGGTTTGACGCATGGCAAGCAAAAGCACAAGTTCTCGGGGCAAAACTGAAAATGGCGCACAGTCGCGGTGATGTACTGGTGCATGAAAGCTCGTATATTGCGGCGGTATTCTCTCCGAAGCGTCGCGTTGCATTAGAGATGATCGAGCAGTTTGTCGAGGACTTTAAAGCTTCCGCCCCCATCTGGAAATATGACCTTAAAAATGGTCAGCGTCTTTATGCGCGTGATCGCTCAACCGCGATTGCGGGTGCGGGCATTTTGGGAGGTAATCAGTGATTTCGTATGAAACATCTCAAAATATGATTAGTCTCCTCAGTATCGGTAATGTCCGAAGTGAGCGGATTTTTCTCTCCTCAGCACTGGGACGGATTTTAGCCGAAGACATTGTTGCAGGTAGCGATTATCCTCTCCATCCTACCTCGGCAATGGACGGTTATGCGATTCTTCACAGCGATTTAGAGGAATTTGATTCGTTCGAAATCCTCGGAGACAACCCTGCCGGAGCGGACGAAATTGGTGGTGTAATGAGCGGAGCGTGTATCAAGACCTTTACTGGCTCATTGATGCCAAAAGGTTCCGATACCCTCATCCCGATTGAAAATGTCCGTGTCGAGGGATCACGTATCATCATCGAAAAACCGGTTCCACTCGGATTTGCCGTCCGTCCGATCGGGGAAAGTTACCGCGAGGGAGAAGTCTTAATCGCGCGCGGAACGAAAATCGGGTTTGCCGAGATCGGCGTGTTGGCGGGGATCAACCGAGTGATGGTTCGTGTCGCTCAGCGTCCGCGTGTGGCGATCATCGCAACGGGGAGCGAGATTCTCGACATCGGAGAAGCTGCGCGTCACGAGGGGCAGATTCGAAGCTCTAACAGCTACACCCTCCAAGCCCTCGTCGATGCTCTCGGAGGTGAGAGTGTGCAAATGGGGATCGTCGGAGACGATAAAAATGCCATTATGGAGCGTTTCGAAGAGGCGATCAGTTCATGCGACATCGTCGTGAGCACGGGCGGGGTGAGTGTCGGCGATTATGATTTTGTCAAACACATCGTTCCCAAACTCGGTGCCGAAGTGATCTTCAAAGGGGTGAATATCAAACCGGGTCAACATGTTATGGTGGCTCAGCGCGGATCGAAATTCATCGTCTCTTTACCGGGGTTCGCCTACTCATCGACCGTTACTTTTATCCTCTATGCCGCACCGCTGATCGCTCGGATGTTGGGGGTTGAGAACCCTTACGACGTGATTGAAGCGACGTTGAAAGTTCCGTTTGCCAAACGATCCAATAAAAGCGAATTTACTGCGTGTAACCTCTCTTTTGAAGAGGGGTGCTATTGGGTCGATTTTGAGGGGAAAAAGACGGGAAGTTCTGCGATTTTGACCAATCTTCTCGGAAATGCGGGATTGATGATCTGCGGTGAAGAGGATGGGGATTTGGAAGCGGGGACACTCGTTCGCGTTATAAAGTTGTAGTTTCCTCCGTTCGCCCTGAGCCAGTCGAAGGGTGAGCGTTCATGGTTCGACAAGCTCACCACGAACGGTGAAAATTATTTTACGATCTTCGCTTTAATTTCCTCTTCTTCAACCATATCTTTGCGATATTTGACCGCGACGATATTTTCGGTTTCATTGATATACCACTCTGCGATATGCTCATGTTCTAGTGCGTTCAGTTTTTCCATGTCGACGTCATTAACCCCGATATACAGATGCGAGTATCGGTGTGGATTTTTCATTTTAAATGTCCACAAAAGCCACAGTGTACTGATCACGATCAATCCGATAGCCAATACTTCGCGGTTAGAATATTGTAGCGCAATCCCCGCAGCGGCTCCTCCGAGAAAAGTCATAAAATAGGCAACCCCGTTGGCGATACCCAGTGCAGTCCCTTTTTGATGAACCTTAGCGTATTTGGAGATCATCGATTGTACGAGCGGCTCCATCATGTTAAATGCCATAAAAAAGGCGATGACTCCGAGAACAAACTCCCAGCTTTTGGTTGCAAATCCCATTAGGGTAAATGAGACGATAAACAAGACGATAGAGAGCAAAAAGATCTCACGCGGTTTATTGTATTTTTCACCAAACACCGCTGCAGGTCCCATAGCGATAAGCCCCGTAAACATTGCCGGAACATACACTTGCCATAACTCTTTTGCTTCCCATTTAAACACACCTGCGCTGTCTAGAAGCAAGATAGGGATGAGGACGAACGCGACGGTCATTAACCCTTTTTGCATCCCGTTGGTGATGATCATACTAAGTAGATTAGGATCTTTGAGGATATCAGCCGTCGTAGTGGTCGAGTGGTAGATATGACGGATACGTGGAGGGGTAGGGACTTTCGTGAAGAGTACTAACATAGCCAAGATGGAGAGTACGGCAGTGATCCAAAACAATGATGAGACACCCGCATAGGCACTGATAACGGGACCTGCAGCCATAGCAAGGGCAAAACTGATCGCGATGGTTCCCCCCATCAGTGCCATCGCTTTACCGCGCGACTCTTCGCTCACTAAATCGCTGATCATAGCTGGGATAACGGCACCGATTGCTCCGGCACCTTGTAAAAAGCGCCCTGCCATGAGAGTATAGATATCTGTGCTCACCGCACAGATGATAGAACCGACTAGAAAAATAACAAGCCCAACGAGGAGCGTCGGCTTACGACCGATACGATCGCTCATAACCCCAAACGGAACTTGAAAAATGGCTTGGGTGAGGGCATAGCCTCCGACGATAACTCCGACAAGAAAGGGCGTTGAACCCTCAAGTCCAAGGGCATAAGCTGAGAGGACGGGGAGAACGAGAAAAAGACCGAAAAATCGTAAGGATAAAATTGCAGAGAGAGGGAGAACTGTTTTAAACACCTTGTCACCTTAAATGAGTTAAAATTTTCGTCATTATAGTACATTCACTTTTTAGGCGGATGACCCTGAAAATATTGCTAAGACTAATCTAAGGAATGAAATGAAAGTTGTATTGGCAACATCGAACAAAGGTAAAGTACGTGAAATCATCGAACTGCTTCATGATCGGGAGGTTTTCCCCTATACTGAGCTGTTGGAGGAATTTGAGATCATTGAAGATGGCGATACCTTTAAAGAAAATGCGTTGATCAAAGCTCGTGCCGTTTATGCGGCATTGGGTGATTCCGAGGCGATCGTGATTGCCGATGATAGCGGTATCAGCGTCGATGCACTCTCCGGTGCTCCAGGGATTTACAGTGCACGCTACGGCGGAGAGGGCGCGAGTGATCGGGATAATCTCCTAAAACTCGTAGAGTCGTTAAAGGAAAAAGGATTAGATACTTCACCCGCTCACTATACAGCGGCGATTGCGATCGTGTCACGTGAAGGGGAAAACTGTGTACACGGATGGATGCATGGGGATGTTATCACGGAGTTACGAGGTGAGAACGGATTCGGATACGATCCGATTTTTATTCCGAGCGGATATGTTCAAACGTTGGGGGAATTACCTAACGATGTTAAAAAAGGGCTATCGCACCGTTCCAAAGGGTTGGAATTGGCGAAGATTTTAATCGATCAGATTAAGGTTTTACGGATGAGATAACTATTTAATTTCGTCATTCCCGCGTAGGCGGGAATCTAGCTTTTTTTTAGAAATAGGGTAACCTTTCCACATTCCATTTTCAAAACGTAATTCACCTGTAGTAGCTTTGGAAGGGCAACATCTAGCATCGTTTGGAGTATATTCCAGAGCTTTATAGAAAAGCTTATTGTTATATGTATAGATTTTCATGATATTTTGAGGAAGTTCTTCGGAAGTTTGATAAGGTGCGGAAAAACGCGCATCTACATATAATTGTGGGTATGAAATACTCTGCCTAAGAGTAATAATCACAGGTCTATACATTGCTGAACCACCTGAGCAACCAGTGTCTAAGACAAATAAACCAATATAGACTGTTTCATCGTTCATTTGATATTCGATGACATTTTTAGGGTCAAAATGATAATTGCATCCAAGTGTGGTTGCGTATTGAGTTATCAATTTTGGTATATTCTTTACAGCTTCTTTTTGTTTTGCATTTATCATTTCTTCATATTGACGAATATCTTCATCTGATTCCGCAAAAAGATTAATGGAAAATGTAAGGAGTAAAAATACTATGAGAACAAGCTTTTGCATAAATCCTCCAAAATAAAGT